>VGZN01000691.1 GCA_016872635.1 Planctomycetota bacterium
TTCCACGTACCAAACCGTGTCAGCGAATGGCCAGTTGACAATTCAGGGCAGCGTTGGGCTGCTGTCAATGGGTTTGGAATTGGGGGGCTGAACGCGCACGCGGTGATCCAAACGGGTAACGTATCGGCCTCGTTGAGTCCATCGCACAACAAAGACCATCCCGTCGCCCAGTCGCCCAAGATCGCCATCATTGGCGCCGGTTGTATCTTGCCGGGTGCGCTAAATTGGGAGCAATTCCGGAAAAAGATCGGCGATGATCTGAACGGACTCAAGAGCATTCCGCAACAACGCTGGGTTTCCGGTCCTACCCAACCGGGGACATTTCAATACCCATCAAATCGTGTTCGTGGTGGGTTTATCGATGATTTTGAATACGACTGGAGGCGACACAAGGTTCAGCCTAAGCAGATCAAGGGGGCCAGCCCGTTGCAGTTCATGATCTTGGAGGCGGTCGATCAAGCTATTCGTCCATCAGGTATTCTCGAGGATCCTACAAGACGTGAGCGGACGGGCGTTGTCGTAGGAACAATTTTCGGGGGAGATTTCTCGAATCAACTTCAGGTGGGATTGAGAATACCGGATATGTGCCGACGACTTCGAAAGCTTTGGGCGGAAGAAAGACAATCGATTGCCTCAATCGATCGCATGATTTCCGTGTTTCAAGGATTAGTATTACAGAGGATGCCAGCATTCTTTGATGAAACTGGGAGTTTCACGAGTAGTTCACTAGCCTCCCGAATCACAAAAAGTTTCGACTTGATGGGAGGTGCTGTCGCAGTTGATGCTGCGCATGGCGCTTCCGGAGCAGCGCTCGCGTATTGTCTCGATCAACTACGTCTAGGTACGACCGATTACATGATTTGTATTGGTGCACAGCAGGACATGGGACCCATGAAGTTCGAAGGGTGGACATCCAACGGTTGGCTGCCCAACGACGATTCATCCTCAGGTGCATTTCCAGGAGAGGGGGCTGCCGTCATTCTCCTTGAGGCTGTCCGAAAAGGTAGTATGCCAACCGCTCGTCCACTAGGGTGGATTCGAGGAATAGGTCACTGCTACGCGAATTCCGGCTATACGAGCGTTCGAGTTTCGCTCGAGCGGGCGAGCCAGTCGGCTAATGGGACTAGAACCTCATCGCATGTCGGCGCCGAGCGAGCGTTGGGAAAAAATGTCAGTAGTTGGTTTAGTCCGATGGGCGTAGAAGAACTTGATCTGCCATGCCAGTTCGCCGCAATGCATGTCGATTCAAATGTTGACTTGCCAAAATCTGCTATTCATCGCGTTGGCAACTTGACCGGTGGGTCGGGCATTGTGGAATTGCTCGCATGCTTGGCGATCCAGGCTCGAAAAGATTCGGTATCTAGAGAAGGAAAAGGGAAAGAGATAGAGAAGTGCTCGACGGATCAAATTAATATCGGTAGTTCGTGGGAATGTATTTATAGCGTCGTGCTCGACACCATGATGGAAGAATATGTTTAAGAAAGAAAACGCAAGCCAAGGTCAGTACCCGCTCTATCGAGAGGTTCTCGAGGACGGGATCGTACACTTCGATGCAACCGGGGCACGCCGCGAGGCCATGCGTAAGCGTGCTGCGACAAGAATTGAAATTTCGAGTAACGAATCGCCAAAGAACGGTGAAGCCCACCACGACTTGCCGACAGAGATCGTTATTGGTGGGAATGGAGCTTCCAAACCAATCGCTAAAGCATCGCCCAGTGAATCGTATCAGACGAACCGACTCGAGTATCCAACGGACCAATCGCCTATCGCGGATGTCATGTCATGGAAAGAACGGGTGCATACGTCGGCGGGGGCGCCGTCAGGTGTAATACCGGCGCTGGTCGAACGGGAAATCAGCCAAACGACGGTACGAAGCGACGTCGCGACCGACTTAGCCGATGCGCCATCAAAACAGGCGCCGCCCAAGGCGGGAATTTCGCGAAACGAGTTGCAAAAGTTCTTGATCGATTTCGTAGTCGAGCAAACGGGCTACCCGGAAGATATCGTTTCTATCGACGCTGATTTGGAGGCCGATCTCGGAATCGACAGCATCAAAATCGCTCAGATGATGGGTGAGTTGAATGACTACTTCCAACTCAATGTGGCGGCTCTACGAACGAAATCCGCTGCGGATTTTAAGAGTATCTCGAGTATCGTCGATACTGTACTCTCGGTGGTATCTGCCGAAACAGAAACGACGCAATCCACCAGCACGCCTATTTCGTCTCCAACCTCTGTTTCCTATCGACACGAGATCGCTGCGCCTGCTGTGCCCGTGTTGCAATCGTCGCCTCCCAATCATTCGGATGGAGCAAGGCTGAATCGAGAGCAATTGCAAAGCTTCTTGGTGGCGTTTGTTGTGGAGCAAACTGGGTATCCGGAAGACATTGTTACCTTGGACGCAGACTTAGAAGCAGATCTTGGGATCGATAGCATCAAAATTGCGCAAATGATGGGCGAGATGAACGATCATTTTGGCTTAAATCTGCAGGATTACTCGGGCCGTAGCATGGACGATTTTAAGAGCCTGGGCGCAATAATTTCGCACCTCACGACTTAGAATTGACCGGTTATGATCACTGCAGCCCTCGGAGCCCGGCATGGATGTGCCTCCCTTACGCCAAATCAACGCCCGCTCGCCATTGTTGGTATGGGTTGTCGTTTGCCTGGCGCGGGAAATCTAAA
>VGZN01000692.1 GCA_016872635.1 Planctomycetota bacterium
CTCGCACCGGGGATGGCGGAAGCGTGAACGAAGAAAAAAATAAAGGCGTCGAGAAAGATCAGGGTAGCAAGAGCGGAGATGGCGCAACGGTTGCTCGCAATCTGAAACTTGAAGCGATCGTGGATGTGCTCGATGGAAAGAAATCACTGCTGATCACAGCGGATCGTGCGCAGGACATTGCCAGTGCGCTGCGTCTGGCCGATGAGTTCAAGATTTCGATCTGGCTCGACAGTGCAGCGGAAGCCCACGCGATGCTACCTCAAATCGCGGCAGCGCGAGTGCCCGTATTGCTCCACCCGTCGATGGCTCGAGCGAGTGGCGAGAAAGAAAACATTACCTTCCGGAACGCGGCCCTCCTCAAGAAGCACAACATCCCATTCGCAATCCAAGGGGGGTACGAGCCATATGTCCCAAAAGCTCGAGTGGTATTGTTCGAAGCTGCTATCGCCGCAGCGCATGAGCTCTCCAACGAAGCGGCCATCGAAGCGATCACTTTGGCCCCTGCGAAGATCCTTGGAATCCACGAGAGGGTGGGATCCATCGAGGTTGGGAAAGATGCCGATCTGGCGCTTTACGATGGCGATCCACTCGAATACACCAGCCATTGTGTTGGTGTCGTCGTAAATGGAAAGCTCTTCCCCGGCGAGTCTCGTGATTGATCGCCAGCCGTCAGTGCGGTTGCATGCGTTGCGCGATCAAACTTCCAACGATCAAAACAAAAAGAGCCGAGGATAACCTCGGCTCTCTGCATTTGTCGGAAGTCGATCCAGCGGACCTTAGTAGGGGCTCGACGCCCCGGTATCCAGATCACCGCACATGTGGAAGTGGTTGTGGTCGATGTAGATGACTTCGACGCACTCTTTGTCTTCCAAGGTGTAAGGAATCGGCCAACCGTTAATGGTTCGCTCTTCGAAGTAGATCGTGCACTTGTAGTGAGCGTGGTGCAACTGGGCGAAACCGATCAGAGGCACAAAGCGAGGATCATCGATGTAGTCGGCGATCTTCTCCTTGACGATCCGGACCTTGTTACGTTGCTTTTCGTAGAGCAAAGGAATACCACCTCGGATTGGACGAGCACGCTCGAGAGCATGGACGACTTCGTCATCACTAGGTGGATCGATCGCAGCAACGGAACCACCACGAGTCAAGGGACCCATGATCGGTACACGTGCATATCGCTCGTGAACGTGGAACTGGATTTCCTCGCTGTCCTGCAAATAGGGCGAGATTGGAATTGGAATGCCGTATGGTCCCAGCCCCATGTTGGATAAGCCAATGCAGCCAGTCTGCGTCGAGGCTGTCGCGATCAGGATGAGCCAAAGAGCTGAGTAAAGACGCTTACAGGACATCGATAAAACCCTTTTAGTACGGAGACGATGGACTCGTCAGATGAAACAGTTTTCGGCGAGACCAGAGTTAAAACTTGCGGGTTTTTCCGGTCGCAACAAAATTTCTTACCGTAGGAGCTCTTTCGGATGTTGCGCAGTCTGCTCAGCTTCGCGAGTTTATGGAAAGCAACGATTGCTAGCATGTTTTGAAAGCTTGCCAGCGGGTTTGCAGACCAAGACTCTCTCTAGACTTTGAATCCTGATTTTGCTGTGATCCACCGTATGGAAGACTTCCGAATGATTTCAATGCTGGCGAAATCGCCCCGAGGATGCAGGCTGCGAATGGCATGGTTCGTGGCGTTGACGCTCTCGGCCATGAGCGGCTGTGTTCAACCACACTACTGGTACGGACGTAATGCCGATTCCCTGTTGCCCCGTGATACGGTAATCAGTCCACCTGTCCTCATCGGTGGGCCATTGGAATCGATGGACAAAATGGAACGGACCATCCATTGGCCCAAAGAAGCCATCGGAGCCGCAAGGAGGCGTTTGCCCTCGAGTCTATCTCTGTTGAAAGGTGGACAAGCCGAAGAGACCCAGCACGATGCATTGCTGGCTGCGGTGCAGTACCTCGAGGACAATAATTTGCACGATGTGATCGTCGAGGCTCGGCATTACGATCCGATGGAACAGTGGAACCGATTGCAAGCAAACCCACATATCCATCCGTTTTGGAAATACACGGATGGATCCACGCGGGTGCTGGCATATACGATGTTTCCTTCGCGACTATATCGCGATGACGCTTTTAACCCATACACGAACACGCTATCGATCAACTCGAAAAGCCGAGCTTCGGCGGTTTATGAGGCGGCGAAGGCCAAAGACTTCGCGGGGGCGAAATCTCCAGGTGCTTATGCGGTGACACGCTACCTGCCAGTGGTTCCGATGCAGCAGCAGATCAAAATAACGAGCGATGCATTGACGTATGCGAGGGCGAAAGAGGATTGGGAGCTTGAGAAAGCCATGTACCCGTTCACCTATTCCCAGATTGCTAGCTCCGTTATGGCGGGTGGAGCTACAGTCGCACCGGAGATTGGAAACGCACCTGGCGTCGCGACGGCCCCAGTTTTCCGAATGGCTGGGAATGCGACGGGCTACGGTGCGGGGCGATTGGTATCCCAGAGTCTCGAAAACCGAACCATCGCTGCCCTAAAGTCGGGTGCTCGCGCTGCTAGAAACCGGAGCATGGACAACAGGGCTCCCCCGGATGCAGACTCCGAGGAGATCGCGCTGTATGAACGTACCGCACAAGCGCGCCCACCTCGAGCTCGCCTGAA
>VGZN01000693.1 GCA_016872635.1 Planctomycetota bacterium
ACCATGCACCGAAGCATCCGATCGGGCGTTTTTGACTTTAGAGACCTCATTGGCGGATGCTCGGTGATGGTTGCCGTTCGTCACTGAAACAAGATGCCAGACCTAGAGTCATTCATCGCTGACTACACACCAGCCGATCGTGATCGAATTGCGTTTGCGTGCAATGGCAAAGTTGGATCCGAACTTCATGACGAAAATCGAGCTTTCCGAACTGAAGTCGCGAAATCACTCATTCAATCGCCCGAAACCGCTAGCGACGATTTGATACGCGATCTCTACGATGCGGAAACATCGTATTCGAAGGCTGCGTTTGGCGTTTATCACCAATTCATGTCTTGCCTTGCCACACAACTTCTGGAACGTGGCGGAGAAAAAAACATTTCTCACTACTTGGCGTGCGTTTTTCGCGGACAGGATGCTTACTTGTCGTCGCAATGCGTTACGTTATCACCAAATGCACGAGTTCGAGCGATCGCGACGGTTGACGGCATTATAGAACGCGCGGGAACTGATGCCCCGCCGTACTACGCAAGGATTCGCGACAACTTGGCTCGTATGCCAGTATCGTGACGAACCATCGGATGCACCAAAGTCGGCGAACGGTGCGTTTTGACAATGGAGAGATCACCGCGCCGACTTGGTGATCCGTAACGTTCGGGCTTCGTGAAGGTCTTTTTGCCTATTGGTTACCCCGAGTCGAAAATGGAAAACGATCCCGAAACGATTGCTCAGCTATTGAAAAACCCTGCAATCCGACGCCCATCGACAGTCCGTCCGGAGAGAGAACTTACGTTCCTGCGTCGCTCATATCTTTTCTTAAATCTGTGTCTTCTTTCAGCTTTCGCCAGTATTCTAATCTTTGCGATTGGTCTTACTCTGCCTAGTGCGACTTCCGATTCCGTCATTTCTGCTTCGGCTGCAATGGGCGTCCTTACAACGCTTACTTCTGTCGCATGTTCATTTTTGATCGGCTCACGAATGCATGGTACACTTATGGGCGTCGTTTACGCAGTCACTACCGCAACGATCGTGGGTTGGCTCGTTATGTTTGTGTTGCGCAAGAACCTTCAAGGAATTCTCAGACGCAACGGATTCCATGTTGCGACCTTGTCCGCAACCAAAAAACACATGCAACAGGACTGACTTTTTATCGCCGCGAGCGAAACAACACGTCGAAGTCCGCCCGAACAAAGCGATGCACCGAAGTCGCGGATCGGCCGCCTCGTATTGGTGAGTTTTCTGGCCGCGACATCGGTGATCGCGGTCGTTACGCAATTGAGGACAAACGAATCTGAACGTCGTAGGAAGCCTCATGATCAGGTCCCGCACTCTCTTCAAAATAATAGCGTTGACCGCAATTGGATTCGTGATTCCCGTTGCGATGCTTCTTCCCGTCGAGTATGCACTTTCCGATCTTGGCACTCAACCAGATTGGAGTACTTTGGTAGATCGATATCTGCAACCTGCGACCGGATGTTCATTGTTTTTCTTGGCCAGCGCGATCACGTCGTCAACCCCAAGAAAGCTCGTGACGTTTGTACAATCGCTTTTCCTACATGGAACCACCTTCATTGTCTGTTCGCTGGCATTCGTGCCAATTCATCACAATAAGGTTGCTGATCCTCAACAAGGGCAGTTGGCTTGGATTCCCTTCGTTTCCGTACTCTTGCTGTTTATGGCTTTATTGGTCATCGGAAACCTCCCCGTAACCACTAAGAGAAAAGAACAGAATCCGATTGCTAATGGTACTCCAGACCAATATCATGCGTAACAAAGCGATGGACGCGAAGTGCTCGATCAAGGGTTCTGACTTGCGTTGAGTCACCCGCTCGCACTCGGTCATCGCCACCGTTACACACCAAGACCGAACTGGTCATCAAGGGTGCTACTTAAAAGACATCCGAATTGCCCGAATACTCTATGCAAAAGAAAACGGCATCCAAAACGAAGATCTCTTCCCGTTGTCCGGTCTACCATGTTTACGTTACTGGCGAACGCGGTTCGTATGTTCTACAGGATCTTTCACGCGAAGACTTTTTTGGAATTCCATGTGTCGTTGGACTCTTCGCAAAACCAGCCGTCGACTGGCTGTACGGACAGCGAGTCCGGATTCCTGTTGACAAGGTGATGCTTGTTGTCGAATACGCTTCAATCGATGCCTACAATCGAAAGCTAAAGTCTCATGAATTACGAAGGAGTCGAAGCAGCTCTGACATACAATGACGGCGCTGATTTCTTTAGTGTTCTTCCTCAATGACCGGTCGCACGAATTCCTTCATGATCGCTGTGTAACAATGCCATGCACGCCGAGCACGCGACCGGCCGTTTTTGACATGGAGGCCTTGCTCGCGCGTGCCGGGTGATGGCTGCCGTTCGTGCTTCAGGTCGGATTTCCTCGTACTCGTACTCAGTGAAACGGTACTCGTACTCGTACTCGAAGGGGCGCAGATGACCGAACCCGTTTTTGACCACGAACGACTCGACGTCTATCGACTTGCGATCGAGTACGTTGCTTCGTCTTATCGAATCGCGAAATCATTAAACGGTACGGAACGCCATGCTCAGGATCCGTGGCTGCGAGCTGCACAATCCATTCCGCTCAACATCGCCGAGGGCAACGGGAAACAAAGTCTCAAGGACAAGAATCGATTTTTCGAGATCGCGCG
>VGZN01000694.1 GCA_016872635.1 Planctomycetota bacterium
CTTTGTTTTCGATGGGGTTCGCACGTGCCTGCGAGCGCAAGACGGAACACTCGGTTCGGCGGCAGTTCCTGCAGAAGCATTCCCAGGAGATGTAGCCCCAAGGGGCGAGTTGCCATCAGAAGGGTTGCCATCGGAAGATGACCAAGGGGCGGTTTCGAAAGGTTTATGGTGGATTGAAACGGTTGCAGGAACCGGTGAAGCAGGAGGCATGGGTGATGGAGGAGCTGCGCGACTCGCACAACTCAACAACCCTTTTGGTGTTGTTCGCGGGCCGGATGGTGCACTTTGGTTTTGTGAGTACGGTGGTCATAAAATACGAAGGATCGGACGAGATGGCGTTTTGACCACGTACGCGGGGACAGGGTTGCCAGGATGCTCGCCCGATGGGACCCTCGCACGCGATTGCTCGCTCAACCTTCCCCACGAGATCCGCTTCGATCCGGTGGGAAATTTGGTGGTGGTCGATACCGGAAACCATCGTGTGCGTCGCTTCGATCGTTCGACCGGGGCAGTCATCACGATTGCTGGAACGGGAACAGTTGGCTACCGAGGGGACGGGGGCCCAGCGACCGAAGCGCAATTGAATTTACCCCACAGCATTCAATTTGACCGTCACGGAGACCTTGTGATTTGTGATATCGGGAACCACGTTGTCCGAAAGTTAGATGCTCGATCCGGAATCATATCGACGATTGCTGGGATCGGCAAACCTGGGGTTACCCTCGACGATCGGCTAGCCATCGAGTCACCACTTCATGGGCCGCGAACGCTGGATTTCGATGTGAAGGGAAATGGGTGGTTGGCAACTCGCGAAGGGAACCAGTTGTTCGAATTGGATGGGCGTTCGCACAAAATCTATCGACGTGCAGGGACAGGGAAAAAGGGACAACTGCAGGATGCAGCAAAAGGGCTCGATAGCTCGCTGAATGGCCCCAAAGGAATTACGATTGATCGCGAGCATCATGTTTGGTTAGCAGATACCGAGAGCCATTCGATTTTGCGGTTCACACCAGACACAGGACTGTTGGAACGTATCGCTGGTACCCTTCGAGCTGGTGATGGTCCCGATGGCCCAGCTCGAGACTGCAGTTTGGCTCGCCCTCACGGCATCTATGCCGATAGTGATGGCTCGATTTACATTGGCGACAGCGAGTCGCACCGAATACGGAGATTATCGTTCAAGCCATCGCAACCGCAATAAATGCCGCGGCTCCTTCGTTGCCTTGCCAATTTACTTGCTACTTGCATCCGAAAGCACTGGACCAGATTTCCATAGAAATTGATAACCATGACCCAATTGAAAGTCCGTGTACCTATCTCTGCATCTATCTCTCGAGCGTTAAATCCTTCGGTATCTCATTGCTCGATCCGTTTGCGAAATGCTCCCTCCCGAATTCACAACCCGCGATCATCGCTGATGTTGATCGGGCTCCTAGGTGCAGCCATTTTCATAGCGATGACAGAATCATCGCTGGCACAAAGCAAGGAGGAAATCGTCCAGCCTCAGCAATGTTTACGCGTCGGGTTTGGCAAGTCGGATATTACTCCGTTACGACCTACTCCAATGGCGGGATATTATGGTGTTCGATACTCCACTGATACGCACGACCCACTGTGGTCGAAAGCAACCTTGCTGGATGATGGCACCACGAAAGTGGTACTGATCGCCATTGATCTGATCGCTACGACGCCTTGGATGGTTGCAGAAACTCGCGAGTTGATCCGCGAGAAACTCGGGATTCCTGCTGAGTGTGTAATGATCAGCGCGACCCATTCCCACACTGGTCCGATGCTATACGAACCCGAGGAAAGGCAGCCTGGGAGGTTTGGTAATCAGACCGACGAAGCCAAGCAGTACATGCTCGCACTACCGAGTCGTATTCTCGAGAGCGTCATCGCTGCCGAATCATCCATGGTTCCTGCATCATTGCATCATGGAATCGGTAATGAACCGAAGCTTGCATTCAACCGACGGTTTTTCATGACGGATGGAACCGTAGGTTGGAATCCGGGCAAATTGAATCCAAAGATTGTGCGTGAAGCAGGACCGACCGATGACGCGCTTCCAATGATCATCGCCCAAGATGAAAAATCCACAACGCTGGGGGTTTTGAGCAGTTTTGCTATCCACCTGGACACGGTAGGAGGTACGGAATGGAGTGCGGATATGCCGTTTACTATGGAGCAGTGCCTAGGCAGAGCATTCGGAATCGATCGTCATTATCAGTATGCGACAGGTTGTTGCGGTGATGTGAATCATATCGATGTCCGCTCAGCGAGTCGCCAAGGCGGACATTATGAAGCGGCACGGATTGGTACGCGATTGTCCGGTGCTGTCTTGAGGAATCTGAACTCGCTCCAACGAGCAGCATCCACGGGCATCCGAGCATCTCGCGAAATGGTTATGCTCCCCAAGGCTCCTCACACCGAGGAGCGTTCTCGATGGGCAAAGGAGGTTTTGGCGAAGATTAGCAATACACCAGCTCCTCCATTCATGGACATGGTCGAAGCATATCGAATCGCAGACGTCGAAGCTCGCGGTGAATCCTCGATTGAGGCCGAGGTGCAAGTTATTTCGGTCGGCCGCGAGATCGCTTGGGTCGCCTTGCCCGGCGAGATCTTTGTTCAACTCGGGATGGCGATCAAGACCGGTTCGCCCTT
>VGZN01000695.1 GCA_016872635.1 Planctomycetota bacterium
TGCGCGTCAGCCGTCGAGATCCATGCTGAACTCAAAAGCGCTGCGAACAATCCGCGCTGAATCATCCGCCATGAATCACGGCTGGGACCAGACTGACTCCCAGCGATTCGGCTTTTCGACGAGATGCGCTTTTGCACTACGCTCCTCGGAAGGAGCAAGTGACCTTGAAGATTGCGATTGTTGGCTTTAGACATATCGTTTCCGCGAGACAGCACCGTGCAATACCGACCACCGTTCGACTGCGCCGTCAACGCCCGTAGCAAAGCGAAAGCCCGTAGCGAATCAAAACGCAGGGTGTTAATTTACCCCAGGAATCATGAATCGGAAAGTTTGCCAGGTTTGCGTGAAACGATTCCCGGCAGCTAGCACCCTTTGACGGCATAACTGGTAAAGGTGGCAAAGTTTATCATTTGGGCGGGGGGTTGCCCGCGAACCCAAGGTCCCCTCGAATGGGATTTGAGTAGAATACCGGTGTTGCTAGCAAGTCTCATTTTTGCGTCTCCTCATTCCTTGTTGCGTGCTGCATGCGTTTTCTCGTTACGGGCGGTGGTGGTTTTATTGGGTCGCATCTTACCGAGCGGTTCCTGGGCGAAGGGCATGAGGTCGTAGTTATCGACGATTTTAGCACTGGGGCCCGGCGAAACCTCGAGCGAGTTGCCTCCAACCCAAAGTTGCTTTTGATCCATGGAGACATGGGGGATGCCGACCGCGTGCGTCAAGCCTGCCAAGGCGTCGATGCGGTGTATCATTTAGCCGCCGCTGTCGGAGTTGCCCTCATCGCCAAACAACCCACCGAGACAATCCACAGGAATATTTATCCTACCCAACTGCTCCTCGAAGAACTGCGTCGGCAGCATCAATCGGGGAGAGAGGTGCCGCTGTTCCTAGCCAGTACCAGCGAAGTCTACGGCAAAAACCCAAAACCCATTTGGAACGAAAACGACGATCTCGTCTTCGGTGCTACCACCAAGCCTCGTTGGAGCTATGGGGCAAGCAAGGCCATCGACGAGTTTCTATGCCTTGCCTGCGTGCGCGAGTTGGGGATGAAGATTGTCATCGGGCGATTTTTCAACGTCGTTGGCCCGCGCCAGTCCGGGGCCTACGGGATGGTCTTGCCCCGCTTTGTTGCAGCGGCCATGCAAGGCAACCCGCTGATGGTGCACGACGATGGCCGTCAAGAACGATGTTTCGCACATGTCGCCGACGTTGTCTCCGCCGTAGTACGATTGATGTCTACACCAGATGCGTTCGGCAAAATCTACAATATCGGATCCGATAAACCCATTTCCATTTTGGAGATGGCCAAACGTGTCGTCCACATCGTCAATCCGACGGCTCCCATTGAATTCCAATCGTACGCACAAGCCTACGACGAAGACTTTGAAGATATCCGGCGGCGTGTACCGGACTTGACTCGAATCCGCAACTCAATTGGATACGAGCCGACCTACACGCTCGACGACATTATCTACGATGTTTGGCAAGAAATGAAGCGAACCAGCTAGCTCTGCCCAACAAGTGTAGTAGTAACGGACGTTTTTCAAACCTTTGCGCAACACCGAGTCGACAAGGAGAGACTACCTCTCAAACAGAATCGAGTCGATGTTCATCAATCCGCCCGGTTTGTCCGGGTTCACGCACTGGAAGTAAACGTCGCTACGTTTCGGGGCATCGGACACCGGTGACGAAACCTCGTACCAATCTTCCCAGTTACCGTTTACGTTCACGTGGACTTTGGCAATCACCGGACCATCGATCGTGCCTGCGTGGACGATGATATCTCCACCACCACCTGCCGAAGCGACACGGAAAGTCATTTTACTGACTTCGGAAAGTGGGATGTCGCGAAGCATAAAATAGTGGCCATGATCGATCGCCCCGAGGAACTTCCCGTTGCCTGCGCTGTGCGAACCGAGTTCTCTCATACCGCGGATTTGATCGGCCGTTTCCGCTTCACGCAAGCGAGGTCGCAATTCAACGGTTACCGATCCAACCAAGGAAGGGATCTGCTCCCTGCCAAGGTCTTGATAACGGGCTGTCAGACGAAGGCTCGCCCCAGCGTTTTCGGCTTTTTCGGTCAAGTCAATTTGGTTCTTCATCCCTCGCATGTTTTGCGAAGTCGGATCCGGTTGCGCTGAATACACCCAACCAACCATCAAAGCGACTTGTTCGGGGGTATGCTGGGAATGAGGAAGCATCGCGACTTTCCCCCACACCCCCGTGGATCCCTTGAGAACGCGATCGATGGATGCTTGCATCGCACCGGGTTGATCTCGGTACTTGTTCGCAACATCGAGGAAAGACGGTCCAACGATCGCACGATCGAGTGCATGGCAATTGAAGCAATCGCTTCCTCGCATGAGTTTCAATCCGGGCGGGCTGTTGTCTTCCTTGTTCGACGCAGCGCCGGACGCAACCATGTTGGCTTGGATACTAACGCGGTCCGGAGCTGCAGCATCGATAAATTCCAAATCCGATTTGTCGACGACATCAGGGTCGCTTGTGCCATCTTCCAAATCGGTCACGGTGACTTGATAAGAAACCTTTTCACTCGGGGTGTAGAAGTCCCCATCCTTGGGTTCGACGAATTGGACTTGAGGAACCGAGTTGCCGACAATCACCGGGACTACTGCAGTGTCCTTAGCCCCGCTAGG
>VGZN01000696.1 GCA_016872635.1 Planctomycetota bacterium
ATGAGCGGACGTTCATCATTCCTCGACGCCATGCCTGTCCGGGTTTTTCAATTCGCCCGATCAGAACAGCCGGGTGACTGCAGGCAGCAGCCTGCGGGGCCGTGCGTGCCCAGGCAGGAGCCTGGGGACGAGGGAAGGCGGCCTGAAAGACGGTCGATTCGTTCACTGACGCTTGTTACAATCCGTTTGTCAGCTGTCGATCATAAAATGTCAAATCGATGCCACCAAACACGGATGGATCATGTCAACTACCGAAGCCGCTTCCAAAGTCTTTGAAGAAATCGCTCACTTGTTCGCATCGGCACCAAGCGATGAGCAGATCCTATGCTTTCGTCCCTCCACCGAAGTATCGCAACGAGCTGCTCAACTCCTCGAACTGAATCGTAACGGAATCAACGACGACGACCTGCGACACGAACTGGATCAGTACGAGCAAGCCGAACTTTTGATGCGCATGATCAAAGCCCGAATACGTGCTCGACAGGGAAACTAGCCCACATGAGCGAGTATGTTCCTGCGGAACTCCGACGAGTGGTTCGTGAGCGTGCGAAACAGCGATGTGAGTATTGCTTGATTCATGAAAACGAATCGTTTCTACCCCATGAACCGGACCATATCATCGCAATCAAGCACCAAGGTCGAACTACCGAATCCAACTTGGCTTGGACGTGTTTCACCTGCAATCGCGCCAAAGGAAGCGACCTTGCGTCAGTCGATCCCGCAACCGGCGAAGTCGTCCGGCTTTTCAACCCAAGATCCGATACATGGGAAGATCACTTGGAAGTGAACGAAGACGGTTTCCTGAATGCCAAATCCGCAATCGGACGTGTAACCGTCGCACTTCTTAAACTCAATCGACAAGAACTTCTCGCGATTCGAACTCTCTTTTCAAAGACACGACGCAAGCCGAGGTAGCTTTGTCGGTCGGCTGCAGCGGATCAGCGATGCCACTTGAGGGTTGAGAGGAAACAACTGTTCTTGGTGTCTGAAACCTGAAACCTGAAGTCTGGGCTTTGCCCAATTGCCGCCGGCTTAAGCCGGTACTACGAACGGGAACCGGATGCTAGCGCATTGCGGCTAATCAATAGGCAATCGCGCTCGCGGAGACGCAGAGAGCAAACAACCGTGCCTGGTGAATCGATTCGTGGCAGGATGGTTCGGGTGGGAGCTTTGGATCGCATGATTCCCGCCCTGGTGCCTACAGCGCAAACTACAGCGCGGAGGGTGCTTTTTCGGACGAAAGTGGGCAAGAACGTGCTGTGGAAGAGAGAGTCACGACGGCGGAGCGTCGTGCCACGATGGCCCCGGTTTCCCAAAGGAAAAGCGGGGTCTCTGAGGCTTTTTCGCGAGTGAGAGCGGAGAGACTCGAACTCTCGACCCAAGGATTAAAAGGTATCCAAAACTCCAATCAAACTCTACAGGATGACGGCATGCTGCAGCAGTTGCGCAGCACCACGTTTTGACCATCAAAACAGCCATGTTTTTGGTCCCGTGTGATGGTTACCCGTCTCTACTTTCCACTCTCTGAAATCTACTCTCTAGCCGCGAAGCAACTGGTTGATTTCTCGGATGTAAAAGTACGCAATGTGCGGACTCGGAACAGGGCCTTAGCACGGAGTGGAAATGGTCGACTCGCCTAAAAAGGCGTTTTAACCCATTACTGGCGAATAGAGTGGCCGATTTCACTATGCTTCGAATCGGCAAAAATTGACTTCCTTCCGCCGTGCGGTACAATTCACCGCCATGTATGAATTTCCGGAGGTTTTTTGTACCGTGTTTCCCCTTGCTCCCAAGACCGCTTCTACCCGTGCTACCGATCTATTTCGACAGCATGGCGGGATTATGCGAATGGTCGATATTCTGCGTGGTGGAATAACGAGAAACACTCTCTATTCGATGCGGGATTCTGGGCTCGTAATACAAATGGCACGAGGTCTCTATCGGCTATCGGAAATGGCTCCTCCAAGCCAATCCGATCTGGTGATGGTGGCGACAAAAGTTCCTCGCGCGGTGATCTATCTTGTGTCGGCACTTTCCTTCCATGAACTGACCACCCAGATTCCTCATGACGTTTGGATCGCGATTCCTCGAAACAGGGAACCACCAAGACTCGATTTTCCACCCATTCGCGTCTCGCGCCTGACGGATGTGGCCTTTAAAACGGGAATTGAGAAACACTCGGTCGATGGCAAAATGGTATCAGTGTACTCTCGTGAGAAAACTCTCGCGGATTGCTTTAGCCGACGCAATGAAGTGGGGCTCGACGTCGCGATCGAAGCTCTTAAGTTCTACATGGCCCAGGGCAATGTGAAGGTCAATCTGATCATGGATTATGCGGCAAAACTAAGAGTTGCCAAAACGATGCAACCTTATCTAGAGGCGCTTCTATGACCCGCGACATTCCGGCTTCGGTGCGTGGGCAACTGGAGAATCTCGCGAAAAAGTCCAGTCGACCGCTGCAAGAGTTGATGCAGTATTTCGTCATGGAGCGATTTTTGTTCCGCCTATCGCAATCCGAATATGCAGATCGGTTTGTGCTGAAAGGCGCGCTCATGTTCGCGGTCTGGGGCTCACACCAATCGAGAGCGACTCGCGACATCGATCTTCTGGCTCGCGCCGAAAATTCCGTAGATGCTATGACGGATATGATC
>VGZN01000697.1 GCA_016872635.1 Planctomycetota bacterium
AACAACCACTATACGGACATGCGAAACACCTTTGCGCTAGCAGCGTAGCGCACCGGTAATAATGTGGAGCTATTTAGGGCCTGGAAAAAAAGGGCAAGTTCAAATCAAAGTGGATGGCGAGAGCATCGCAGAGATCCCTCTCGCGCGCACTGTCCCCGCCGCCTTCACTGCAAGTGAATCATTGGATGTAGGAGTCGACCTAGGATCCTCGGTTGTAGACGCCTACGCTGAACGTCGCCCATTTCCATTTTCCGGAAAAATCCGAACGGTCAAAATCCATTTGGACTGAGCCAGTATGCCCGCGCCAGGCCAAGCCATCACGTCGAGGCTGGTACCGCTTCTAACCCCAGGAAATTCCGAACCACAAACCCACCCCATGAAATACGTACTTCACAGTCTTATCGCGACCATTGCATGCGGTCTATGTACTCCAGCTTCCTTTGGGCAATCGGCGTTGAATCGGGCCGTTCGATTTGCGGATCATATGGAGCCAAGCATTCCGCACGAGGAACAGACAACGATCGCTGATGAAAAACTCGAGGCGTTGAAAAAATCAACCGGAAAACGACCTAATATCGTTTGGCTGCTCGTCGATGATATGGGATACGGTGACCCAGGCTGCTACGGTGGGGGAATTACTACCGGTGCTGCAACTCCAAACATGGATCGACTGGCGAGGGAGGGTATACGATTGACATCATGCTATGCACAGAATACCTGCACGCCTACTCGCTCAGCGATGCTGACAGGAAGACTACCAGTCCGCACTGGATTGACACGCCCAATCTTGGCCGGTGATAAACTAACCGTAAATCCCTGGGAAGGTGAATCAAGCCTTCCGAAAATCCTTGAGGAATCGGGATACAACACTCTCTTAGTGGGCAAATGGCACATCGGCTCCGCACCAGGAATGCGTCCGCATGAAATTGGATTCGATGAACACTTTGGTTACTACGGAGCGCAGAAAGAGACATCTCAAGCAGTCGATCCATCCCGATATCCCGACTTAATTCTTGATGCTGAGAAATTTCAGCGGTACCAAGCCATCGGCGAGGATAACGGATTGATGCATGGTTTTGCAGACGGCACACTCGAAGAAGTATCGACCGTGGATAGTATCGAGGATATGGCTCGCGCTGATAAGGTACTCACGGACTTTAGCGTTCAAAAAATATTGGAGCTTTCAAAAAGTGATAAACCGTTCTTCCTAGAGCATGCATTTATGAAAGTCCACACAGACGATTATGCCCACCCTGACTTCGTAGGCATGAGCGCTAGCAAGTATCCTTACAAAGATGCTTTATGCGAAGTCGACATGGAGATAGGAATGATCGTCCAAGCTCTCGAGGATGCCGGTGTCCTTGAAAACACATTCATCTCTGTCACTTCGGACAATGGCCCTCAGATGGATGGCTGGCCGGATTCTGGATACACTCCCTTTCGCGGCGCGAAGGGTACGACATGGGAAGGAGGCGTGCGAGTCCCTGGGATCGCATATTGGAAAGGGATGATCAAGCCAGGTCGGGAAAGCGATGATGTGTTTGACCTAATGGATTTATTCAATACGTCATTGCATATCGCGGGCGCGGAATCCATGGTTCCAAAGGGCCGCTACATTGACGGGATCGATCAAACCTCCTTTTTACTCCACGACCAAGGCCAAGGAAATCGCGAATGCGTTTTCTTCTGGTTTAAGAGCAACCTGATGGCTATCCGCATGCGTGAATACAAATCGCACGTCAAGGTCATCTTGCCCCATAGCAACTTGATGCATATCGATATGGCAACCCTCGAGGATACAGGGACAGCCCCTTGGTTGTTCAATCTGTATATCGACCCAAAAGAGGAACTGGCTGTTGGACATCGCATGAACGCATGGCTGGCATCCCTTGGAGCCGAATTGGCAGCACATGCCGCCACGTTCAAGAAATATCCACCCAAAAATGTCGGTCTATAACATCAACCGCTTCGTTGGTTGGATCACTGATCGTAAAACCGGTTTTTGATTCCTGCGCCCCATTCGCAGGTAAGCACCCCTAAATGCCCTCGTTTTTGGGATGCCCCGAATTTTTTCGGGCCCGGCGCGCCTCGCTCGGAACGAATCCGTGCCCAGGTTCCAGCGGAATCGAACTGTTTCACTGGAAATTTTCGCCCATAAGGCTCGGCCATGCCAACCGGCGACGAACCGGAATCTCGCAAAAAACTGCCATCGTGCGACCCTGCGTCCAACTTGGAACCGACATGGCTTGTGGCTGCCTCAGAGACATTCCCGTTCCTGATGAACATTGCGTCATCATCCTTCGAACTATTGCTCTCAATCGTTGTTGAGGTCGTGTCCGCACTTGTCACTTAGAGCGTTACAACAATTGACTACCGATTCACTTGCCATTGATTTCCGCCGCAAGAGAGCATCGCCGAAAATTCGGCGAGGAGTGTAAGCCCCGACGGATCACTTTGCTTCAAGCTCAATCGTCCCTAAACACGCTTCGATTTCCTTCGCATTCTCAACTTGATCGCCGGAAAGGCCTATGTAAACGATATTGACTGCATGGTCGATGCCCGCGATCGTAGCCGCTAAGCCTAATGCCTCAGTTCCTTCTTGGTTCGCCAAAACAATGGGCATCACAAAGATGATCTGGTCGCCGAT
>VGZN01000698.1 GCA_016872635.1 Planctomycetota bacterium
TCAGACGCATGGACGCGATGACTCGATACTCCCCATCGGTACAGGGCGGGCTTTGAACGGGTTTCTACAGGGCTTGGGAATTGATGTCCAATACCACGAGTTTCAAGGCCCACATACAATCCCTGCAGTCGGTATCACCGAAGCAGCCAAATTGATCGACAGCGTTGTCCGCTAAGGCCCGAGAACCCTTTTTTACATTCCTCCAAGACCGCACCCCTCATCCCTGCTTCTCATGCTCCATAAAACTATCCATCGAGAAATCGTTTGGTTCTATCCGTGGCTTCGCAAAATGGCCAGTGGCATGATGGCGTCGGAGCGTCGTTCTCATACGCTACAACCAACAGCGCTGGCGAACGAGGTTTTAGCGAAGCTGATGAGCTGGAAAGGGGACATCTCTGGTGAAACAGAGTTGTCTCTCCGCGTTCTCGCGACGACGGTTGCCAAGCAAACGCTCATCGATCGTGGCCGAAGACGTACCAACAAAGAACTCTACATGGAGAGAATGCGTCACGAGAACGCGAACCAGTGGCTTCACCAGGAATCACCACCCGCTGGCTCTCGCGTTCCCATCGTCCTCGATGTGATCGAGCAATTGGAATCGGTGGACAGCGATTTGGCCTCGTTAGTTCGTATGCGATTCTTCGAAGGCTGCACCTTCCAACAAGCGACAGAGAGGCTGGGCCTGAGTCCACGCACCGCCGCACGACGCTGGGCCTTTGCAAAAACATTCCTTGCCAAAGCTATCGAACGCGAAGAGTCTCGATAGACCTCGATAGACAGAGTTCCATCGCCTAATTCGTCTGGCTCGATACCTTGCTCGAGTATCCCTCCGGCAGTGTTTTCCACAACGACAATTTCGTTGCTTCCGGAGAGTACTCCGAATGGCGCAAGCATTGAGCGCCTGCAAAACCAATCGGGGTATTAGGAGTTGGATGATAGAGCAACCGGTTCGCCTTTAAGCGGTACAGCACTTTAAGATAGCTGGAGCTTTTGACCCAACGGGTAACATCGATGGATTCAAAAAGATTCCTATCTTGAGTTTTCGCGCTCAGCGTCACCATCTGCATCCAACGCCCTTTTGTTTCCTCGCTCGCCAAGTACACCTCGGCGATGGCTGTATCGTCGAATTGGGGAAAAACGTGCATATTGAGTTTCAAAATCCCGAGCGCCGGTTTCATGGATCGATCCCAATTCCAATGCAGTTCCAATTCACCCCATCGATTGGCGGACTGAGGACAAATGTAACAATTGGTCTGCCCACCACCCTGGCGACCTTCTTCCGTGATCACAACGGCATTTTTGAGCACACCGTGAAAACCATCGATTCCATCTAAACCGATGGTCTTTCCTACGAACGACTCGATGAAAACTACGTCAGCAGCGACCTCGGGAGGCTTCAGAAAATAAATGAGGGCTGTCGAGTATTGATTGGATTGCCAAAGGAACCCAGCGAACAGGGCAAACAATGCGGTCGAGACATAGACCAACGGCAGGAAACGCTTTCCGGACGTGCGTTCCGCATGCATTCTTTCACGATCGAGCGTATCACCCGGCATCAGATCGAACACGGCATTCGGCAAAGGCTCCACCTCTTTAATCATCGGCCTTCCTTTCTGCACCAAATGTCAATGGTCATAAAATCCATGGATGGATGTCTACCTATACGAACGCCGACAGGATACGCATCGTTAGCCACCGTTGCACCTCGGTAGCGAACTCGTGCTCGCAAGCAGACCAACTCGTTCGGTTTCACTTGAGAGCGAGGCAATGATGCATCGAAGGCCCTCCCGAACAAGCCGCCGAAATGATTGCGGAACGAGACCAGTTGCGTCCAGGTTCGATCTGTCGAAAGTTTGGATTCAAGGACGAACTCCGCGTCTCCTGGGTTGCAGTTAAACTCGACAGCACCGTTGATCAACGTGATCAAAATTTCATCGTCGGGCAGCCTAAATGGTTTTGTGGTTACGGCGATCCATTTTTGGGCTCGGGTAGGCACCGCTAGATCGATCGGTATGTGTGCAGAACGAATGCTCGTTTTGACCTTGAGGGATTCCCGTTCTTCGGCCGTAAGATTCTCGCGATCGTACTCCAGATTCAATTTGTATTTGGGATCCCATCCTGGAACAAAGGTATCTAAACTTCGTTGGGGAGTCGACCATCGCTTTCCGAGTGCACTTCCGCCCAACATCGACACACCGGCGGTCCCTAACAAGCCAATGGAATGCGCCAGGAATGCCCGACGTTTCAACGGACCACGGAGTTGCGTAGCACCGTGATACGTTTTCAGCGTAGTGGGTAATGCGAGATCGCTCGCCCTATGATCCTCATTCCTATGATCCTCATTCTCAACTGCGACATGAGCAGATTGCATCGTCCGTGCCATCGCTTCCAAGCTATCAACAACCTCTGCAGCATTGGAAGGCCTCACCGACAACTCCGTTGCATGCAAACGATCTACGAGAGCGGTAAACGAATTTAGTATTTCCGAATCGAATGTGCTGGGCCAAAACCTGTTCCGTAGTGGCCAATCTGACGAGGCCGTTGCTCCTGGAATACGATCTCGGTACTGACCGGTCGCCAACCAAAACAAAATCACGCCGAGACTATATAGATCACTTTGGACAGTCGGTGCCATCCCCCCC
>VGZN01000699.1 GCA_016872635.1 Planctomycetota bacterium
AACCGCTGTCGTTCTCGTGCTTACTAAACTCTTTAACGATTTCTTGCTTACGCTCTTTCGTAACGGTCATGAAGAGAACAACTCACAAACAACAGACAATCAACGCTCAAGGCCGTTCACTACACTCTCGACTCGGCCAACTACAGTCTTCGACGGGCAGAATATTAGCGACTTTTCCCCACAACGCAACTCCAAACCCCATGATCCTGGCAACAGCCGGATCCCGTCGTCGGCAAACCGGCGGACTGTTTAAGGGTATCTTTGTTTCCCTTGGGTTTTTTTCGGGGAGATCGGGTCCTTCCTGAGCTGGGCGAGTAGAGGTAGGGTGCTTTGGAGTCGTAACCATTGGAAGGTTGACGCGGTATATTGGAACGATCCATCCTTTCACTTGGGTTGGGGTGTTTGGGGCTGCGACATCCGGAAGAACTCATTTGAACTACTTTCGCATGAACTTCCTTTCGTCCTTTCCTTTAGCCTGTAGCCTAATTATTGCATTCATTCCTTAAGCACTTCCTCCCGTTCTTAAACACGGTCCAGTTTTGCACTGACTGCGTTTGCTTTGGCTCGGCAGGGAGACCCATTGAAAGGTCCTAGTATGTTGCGAATCCATTCCGTGTTCAGGTTCTTGAGTGAACCGATTTCCAAGCCTCTTTCCAAGCCCGTTGGTCGGCGTCTATTGCTGGGATTGGTATTTGGAATTGTCGCAGAGGGGTTACCAATTGTCGTGGCGAACGAAGAGGCAGCGGAACGCTCGGTAGAAGAAAAAATCCGGGTAGGTTTGATTGGCTTAGACACGTCGCACGCTGGTGCTTTCGCCAAGATTATCCGTGAGGCGGCCGCCGGCACCCCCGCGTCCAAGTTACGGGTAGTGGCTGCTTTCCCAGGTGGGAGTCCCGATATTCCATCGAGTTTTGACCGGCTGGAAGGGTACACCAAAGAGATGAAAGCTTCTGGTATCGAGATCGTCGAAAGTGTTGAAGCGTTGTTGCCTAAGGTGGATGCAGTGATCTTGCATAGCCTTGATGGTCGGACACACCTTCGACAAGCTGCTCCGGTATTCGCCTCTGGAAAACGGCTATTCATTGACAAGCCGTTGGCGGCGGATCTGGCTGATGCAATCGCGATAGCGGAGCTTGGAGCTAAGACCAGTACACTTTGGTTCACCTCATCGAGCTTGCGGTTTACACCGACGATCTACCGTTATCGAGAACGAGCCGATCGCAAAATTCTCGGGGCGCACGCATGGAGTCCATGTGCATTGGAGCCTCACCATGTCGATTTGTCCTGGTATGGAATTCATGGAGTCGAGGCGCTTTACACCGCAATGGGGGTGGGGTGCGAACAAGTCACGAGAACAAAATCGGACGGAACGGATGTGGTTGTTGGCAATTGGCAAGGAGGACGCATCGGTGTATTTCGCGGGATCCGAAACGGATCGGCCGGTTACGGACTCACCGTTTTTGGAGCTGATTTCATTGAAAACGACGCGAAGTATGAAGGTTACGAACCGCTGGTGACGCGGGTGGCAGAGTTTTTTGCAGGGAGCGCTCCCCCTGTGTCGCCGGAAGAATCGATTGAGATCATGGCTTTTATCCAGGCGGCACAAAAGTCTTCGGATGGAGGAGGAGTCCCTGTTCTCGTTAAAGACGTTATGGCTGAATCAAAAGCCATCGCTGCCGAGCGACTGAAGGGGATCGGCAAATAAAACCGACACAGGAGGGGGCATGGGCTGCTGTTCAGAATCTCGCGTGGTATCTGACCCTGTAGGTTTGTGGATAAGGAATCGGATTGTATGACCCGAAAAGCAGCATCGATCTCGGCAAAAACATCCATGAGCGAGAAATCTTCAACAGGCGCAAAAGAGGTTCCAAGCATCGTCGTTCAGCCGGGGCAATCGAATCGAACGGTGCGACTGGCGTCGGGGGAAATCATGGAGGTTCCGCCCGATTGGGAATTGTTGCCTCCCGGGGACCCGATGTGGACTCGGCGGGTGAAGGCTCGAACAGATCACCTGTTGGTTCAGGAAAAGGTTGGTCGAAAGCTTTTTTCTAGAGGGTTATGGGCTTCATCCGAGGTGATTTCTTCGGTAAAGCGTGAGATTGACGCAGAGCGATCCGAGGCTAGTTACTCGGCCAAGCTGGAAAAGGCGGCCGAGCGCCGCGCGGAACAGCAAAGTGATTATGTGCTCCAGTTTGAAGCGGAAGTGGCTCGATTCCTGAAGTTTGCGCCTCGATATGCGAGGCTTGAACAGCAAATGGCGGCGGCAATCGCCGCTCATGCGACACCGGTAGGGAGCGGGACTGTCGCGCGAACTCAACGGATTCCGGTGGAGAAGCGCGCGGAGTCTGCGGTGATCGCTTGGATGCGGCATCAGACCACGGCTTACGACAACATGAAAATCGCTCGCCAACGTGGTGCTCGCCGTGAGGTTCGCCGAGAATTGGCTGGGCAATCTCGTTTTTTGCTCGATCGCTACCGATCCGGCAAGCCGGTGATGGAGGATTGCCCACTTCAGGAGGCGCTAGAGAAACTCTCCCGCGGAGTTCCCCCCAGCCAAGTGCAGCCGAGACGAAAACACGGCGAGCCGGCCCCAAAAAATAGAGTGAACGAGCAAGGGGGGCGTTAGTCTCGTTCCGAT
>VGZN01000700.1 GCA_016872635.1 Planctomycetota bacterium
GCTTCACATGCAATTTGACCCTGGTGCCGGCCTCTCCACGAATCATCGACACAACATCGTCGATCTTCATATCGAGGGTTTCCACCGCCGGAGATCCATCCTCCTGCTGGACGGCGACAATTTCGTCCCCTTCCTTGAGCCTGCCATCTTTATCGGCCGCTCCCCCGGGGACGACTTTATCCACAATCGTCGAACCATCGTCAGACCGCAGTGTTGCACCGATCCCCTTGAGCTTCAAGGAGATGTGCATATCGAAATTATCTTTCTCGCGCGGTGCCATGTAATTGGTGTGAGGATCGAGCGAGCTGGTCAATGCAGTGAGGTACATTTCTAGCAGCTCATACACGTCGGTCTGCGACCGGGTCTTGTAGTACGTTCGGTACCGCTTGTGAAGCTTTTCTCGGGTCTCTTCGTCTTTATCCCCATCCGCACGGGCCGACAAGAAGTTCAGCTTGATCGTTTTCCGCCAACGATCCTTGAGCTCATCCATATTGGCCGCATACTTCATGTTCTTCGCGTCGTTTTCGATGAACTCCTCGATATCGAAATCTTGAGTTGCATCGATCTGCTCATGAATGATCGGCATCATCTCGTTAAGCCGCTGCAAATAACGCTTGTAGACGGTGTAGGCGAACGAAATGTTATTTTTGGCCAACATGTCGTCCAACTGGGACTCACTCGGACGAAACTCGTCGACATCAGACTGCAGCAAGTACGACTTCAATGGGTCGACTTGCTTGAGGAACAATTCAAATCCTCGCTTCGAAAGTTCATCATTGAACTTACTCTGAGAAATATGCCCTTCCTCGACCAAATTACGAACACTTCGGATGATCAATCGGTTGTCGGCTGGCTGTTCCTGGACCGCTGAAACCCGAGGAAACTCCTGGGCCCAGCCGAGTTGGCCCCCAAACGGTGCCATAGCCGAACTGCACAGCGCCCCCAGCATCAGCAACCGGCAAGCTTTACGGTGTTCAACGGATCGAATCTGCATTTTGGTCTTTCAAATTCAAAAAAATTGGATCGGGACAAATAATTAGTAGCGTCCCACGACCGGTTCCCTGGAAATAGTAGAACATCGGAAATCCCGAAGCAACACGTATATCACCCGCGGTGGGGGATCGCTTGCAGAGAATGCTCGCATTTTCTTTGATTTGTTTGAAAAACCAAGAAAAAGTGGGCCGAATACTTTACTGAATCGATCGATCATCCAGAGGACACGGCAAAATCGAGCGTGAGCTGCGACTGGCAAGTGCCACCCGTCATGACTCTTCAGCCTTGCTTCCTTTGAAAGCCTACACAGACTCGCTTCGAGCGTTTCGGACTGCAACCCAATCTTTGGGCAAACTACTCAGCACACGATGTCCAGACTTGGTCACCAAGATGTCGTCTTCAATTCGGACTCCACCAAAACCGGGAAGGTAGATCCCTGGTTCCACGGTGAGTACCATGTCCGTCTCAAGCGGTCGGTCTTGGCCGCGGGCCAAACGGACCGTTTCATGGATTTGCAATCCGAACGAATGGCCCAAGCCATGGGTGAACTTCTTTCCGAATCCCGCCCGCTCGATCACGCATCGCGAGATGGCATCGACCTCACTCATCATCACGCCTGGCCGAATAGCAGCGATCGCTGCAAGCTGGGCCTCCAAGACAGTTCGATAGATCTTTTCAAGCTTATTGTTGACTTTGCCGGTGATGACCACTCGGGTCAAATCGCTCAAATAGAGGTTTTCTTTCGCCCCCCAATCGATGAGTACAAAACCAGCTTCTCCTACCTTCATGGAAGACGGGCGACCGTGTGGTAAGGCAGCTCGAGGCCCCACACCAACAATCGTCTTGAACGCCGCTCCAGCTCCACCTTGACGTCGTATTCCAATTTCCAATTCATCTGCAATATTTTTCTCCGTCTGATCCTCGTGCATCAGGGCGCACGTCGCGATAAAAGAACGCTGGGCATAATCGATTGCTCGTTCGATCGCAGCCAATTCGACGGCATCCTTTTTCTCACGGAGTTTTTCAACAGCACCGCGTGACGTCAAGCATGAGTTTGCAGGCATCAGCTCTACCAATTTTTCCCATTGTGCTAGCGATGTCGTCATCGACTCGACCCAAACAGGCGCTGCCCCCCGCTGCCGAAACTCCTTCGCCGCAGCCTCGATGATCGGCATGGTATTAGGACGCAGTACCAACTCCAGGTCTGGACACTCTTCGCTGATCTGTTCGTCGTATCGACTATCACTGATCAGGTACGTAGAGTCCTCACTGACGAATAGAAAACTGTCCTCGCCGGTAAATCCAGTCAAATAAGTCACATTGTAAGGACAAGTGATGAGCAAATTCCCAATCTTGCGATCCCGTAATTCCCGCATGAGTCGCTCGCGGCGCCGTTCGAAATCGGGTGTGGACTCTGCCTGATTCGCCATGATGAATGGGTCTCTCTTGTGTGTCTTGAAATCCATTGGATACCTGCAGTCGTGATAGGCTCGCAGTTGGTGTGAAATCGAGCCGCCCGCATCGTTGTGTTGGTCTTCATCTGACCGAAAGGATACCCTTTTTGACGACCGATGGTGTGCCCCCGGGGGTCTTCCATGAGCTCACGGGGCGGTGCGAAGAAACTCGGTCAACAGATCGAGCAGTC
>VGZN01000701.1 GCA_016872635.1 Planctomycetota bacterium
GGAGAAATGGAACAAAAGCCTTATTCAAGATTTGAAATCCAAACAAAAGAATGACGGTCACTTCGACGGGAATTACGGTGCCCCCGTAGCTACCAGCATGTCCCTTCTTTCCCTGGCACTCAATTTCCGGTTTCTACCGATCTACGAACGCTAATGCTACCCTCGAGACCGAATAAACTACTGAAACTCCTTTGCACACTTGCTGCGTTCGCATTGCCCCAACAATGGCTCCATGCCCAAGCTGTCGAGACACCCCTAAGTGCGAACCGAAGCGATGCCAAGCAACAACCGCAAACCAATCGGGGTTTACTGCGATTGGCCGGGGGCGACATGTTACGTGGAAATGTCCACTCCTCCGATACCCCTGACGCTATTTCTTGGCTATCCCCGACCTTTCTGAGCCCAGCCGTGTTCCCATGGTCTTCGATCGAACTATTGGATCTTGAGAACACGCATGCCCCCAATCCACTCGAAGAAAACACCTTTTGCGCAGAACTTCAGAACGGAGACGCTGTCAGCGGACGATTGATCTCGATCGATCAACAGACTGCAGTTCTCGACATACCGAACCTCGGTGAAAAACCTATCGAGACCCGGATGCTACGTAACCTGATTCGATTGTCTCGATCCGCGGCGGATTCCACCCAAGTGTTTCAATCTTCGGATTGGGAACAGGTCCTTCCGGCACCCAAAAACGGCAAAGCCACCAAATGGTATTTGAAGGCCGGAGAAATCTCTACGGACACAAGCGGCACCACAATCTCTCAGTGGGCCAACATGCCTGCATTAGCGACCATCGACATCGATGTAGCCTGGGACCAAGGATCACCCAATTGGTGGTTGACGATCGGAGATCCGAGGCGTTTGGAACTTCAGGTAAGAAAGCTTCAAAACAAAAAGCTTCTCAATGTGACCCTCTTGGTCGAGAACTCAAAAACCGCGGATGTCGCAACCGTACAGCTTCCTTACGATGACGAGCGGTCACTTAAGCTGAAACTGCTGTGTGATGCCAACAAGGCAAAATACGTTTTGATGCAAGACAATCAAGTTCTCGGAACATTGAACGGGAATCCGTCCGAACAATTAGTAGGTCGAACCAAAGTCAGCTTCACGAACACAGCGTTGGGCTTGATGACACTGCGCGACCTACGCATCTCGAACAGCGCGTTCGCCATCCCATCCGCCAAACTCGATGGAGTCGAAGTCCTAACCAAGAACGCTGGCACATTTTTTGGTAGTTTGGCATCAGCGACCGCCGAACGGACACTGAAACTCGACACGTTCAACGGAACGCAACAAGACATTGCATTGGATTCAATCGAGCGTATGGAGTTTCCTCAGCCTGCCAAAGACGCAACTAGTTCGGACGCAGCGACAGACCAGCAACACACAGCGAAGGCATACCGAATTGAACTTGCCAATGGGTTAAGATTTGCTTCAAGCGATCTACAATCTGCTGTAATTGCCGATGAAGGGACACAGTCTACACAGCCTGCAATCCGTTGGACCGTGCTGGGAGGAGATATATCCCAACCCTTGAACCATGTGGATCGAGTAACACTGGAATCAACTCAGGCCATGGGTTTAAAAAAGGGAGTTGCACCTCGAGAAGCAACGTCCGCAGACGCATCGATGACAGCACTCAGCGGCCCCACAGAACCCTTGGATATGCAACGACTGATTACCGACGATGTCGTTTCTCTGGGACGTATTGTTTCTGTTATTAAAACCGACGATGGCCCTAAAGCGTTGGCTTGGCAGTCTAAATTCGCCAGGAACCCTGTTCCAATCAATCCGCGAGCCGACGGTGTTATCGAACCTTTGGTCACCAACCCGGGAACTGGGTCTCCTAAGAAAGCCAGAAGTGAAACCAGTCGAGCATTGGCAGCAAATGGCTTGCCAGCACCCGAAGCTGACATCAGCCGTCCCCTGAAGGCCTTTGATCCGAATGTATTTCTAGTGACCGGAGATTGTTTCCCTGCGACGATCGAATCGAGCACCACCGAACAGCTCTATTTCAATTCCCCACTGTTTGAGACCAAATCCATCCAGGCAAATATGGTCCGTGGGATCCGTCTCGTCGACTACAGCGGAGCCGATAAAATCGACCGATCTACCCGTAACCATCTCCTTACCCTACCTAGACTGCAGCGCAAAAACCCCCCTACGCATTTGGTCGTATCTCGCGACGGAGATCTTCTCAGAGGCAAGCTGATTTCGTTAGGCAGGGATCAGTTAGAAATCGACGTTCGCGGTGAACGCAGGACTATTCTCGTTAAAAACATCGCCGAATTGGTATGGCTCGAACCCGTACCTGTTGACGCCCCGAAGTTCGAAGCGAATAACCAGTCAGAATCTAAAGCGGAGCCCGATCCTGCTACGACTGCCGTTGCCAATGGGGCAACCATATCTGAACCACCTAATGTCGAACAACCGCTGCCCGAGGCAGCAACCCTCAAGGCAAATCCGAGCGATGTGTACCAGATCATCCTCGAACAAGGTGCCCGCATTTCGATTGTCCCTGAATCGATCGAGGGTGAGACCTTGCACGGGACACACCCAAGTCTCGGACCATGTACGCTCAAGTGGGGACAAGTTTCTCGGATCGTTTTGGGAGACTCTATTCGCATTGATGC
>VGZN01000702.1 GCA_016872635.1 Planctomycetota bacterium
TGAGGTGATTGAGGGGGTTGTCGCGTCGACTTCGGGACTACCATAGGAGCCTTGATAGATGTACGTGAACGTTTTCATTTCGTAGGATGCGACATCTTCTGCTGTCTTCTTATCGACAGGTTCGGTGAAGACAAGCTCGAATCCATTCTTCTGTGCCTTCATTTCGAGAACTTCGAAGGGTGTCTTACCAGTCCAATCGAGGCGTTGTACGCAAAACGATTTGGTTCCGCGCGAGCCCCAACCGCGATTGGTTCCACCGACAAACATCGCTCCATTGGGTTGCATTTCCAAACCGACGACGCCGCAATCAAGGCCTTCGCGGAACGGAAAGCAGGCTCCTTGGTAATGCCCCTGAACCTTTTCCATATAGCATCGCATCACGGTACTAAAGGTTTGGTCACCGACAAAGATTTGGTCTTTGAAGGGCCCGAACTTTCCGGCCGTGGTATCGCAGGTGATGCCGGCTGCAGATTGCCCCATTTTGCCGTAGGGGAATAGGATTGCAGCGGGTTCGTATTCGGGAATGCGGTCCGCTTCGACGACGAAGCGGCTACCGTCTTTTGGTTCCGTGGGTTTCTTTCCCATGTACTGGGCGGCTTGCTCATACCACTTGAACCCGCCTGGGTGCCCAACAAATTTGCCAGGACTGAGGTGCTTGAGACCGCACGTGCCATTCCAGGGTCCTTGGTTGTCGGTATAGAAAACATCTCCAGCAGCGTTCATGCCGATACCTCCAGGTGAGCGAATGCCGCTCGTGGTTGGGATCGTGTTTCCGTCTGGTGTAGCCCGCACGGCCCATCCTCGGTAAAGCGCATCGCTACCGAAGGAACCGGTCAAGCAAAGCACGACCCAGATGTTTCCTTCTTTGTCGAATTTTGAGCCGAAGGCATATTCATGGTAGTCACCGGTGATCTGCCAACCATCGGCAACGACTTCAAACTCATCGGCTTCTCCATCGCCATCGGTATCCCGAATCCGGGAAACGTCGGGTCTCTGAGTGACGTAGAGCCATCCATCTTTAAGGGCCATGCCTAACGGTTCATGAAGCCCATGTGCAAACCTTTTGAACTGCTTGGCAGTAACTTCTTTCGAGAATGGGTCAGTAATCATCCAAATCTCACCGCGTCGGGAGGCTACCGCCATTTTTCCGTCCGGCATCATCTGGAACGAGGTGGCTTCAAGCTCTACACCATCGGGAACCTGGAACGATGTGATCGTGTAATAGTCTGCTTCCGTTGCCGGTTTCGATGCCGCAGCCTTGGATTCGGCCGAGGATTTAGTGTCTTGGGCGACCGCGAGGTTCGTGGAAATCGACAACACTAAGGGGGCAACCCACAACTTGGATACAAAAGATGCGGCAGCCCGTACGCGTGCAGTTTTGTTGGATCGATGCATGGTCAACGATATGGATTTAGTTGTCTTGTGGATGTTAGGTATGTCTCCGGATCGATTACCGGAGTTAGTGTCGAGTCCCCTCGGGGACTCGTTAGATGGCTGGTTTGCTGATGGCATTACCAACGTACAAAGTACTCGATGGTGGTCCCTGCGGGGTTTGCTGCGATTGGAAGTACTAACTCTTTCTTCCCGGCGACGCCGCGAATTGAAACCTTCGAGGCGAATGCCGCAGGGATGGTTACTTGATATTTGTCGTCGACTTTCCAGGTGTTTTCGCCATCCTTGACAATGTTGTTCCCATCGCCGAGACGCAGGGTCACTGTCCCCTTGGGAACCGAGCGAACGAGGGGCCTTACCGACAGGGTGCGTTTGAGGCCAGGCGTATCATTAAGACCTTTGCTGAGTTCCGAGCGATCGGTAACTTCGATTCCTTCCATCATATATTTAAAAGTGGGTATACCAGATTTGTCTAATGCATAGCCTTTGAATCGATAACTCTCGGCGACTGATTTCGCGCTAGGCCATTGAGCATCTGCCGATTCAAGAATTGCTACAGGAGAAAAGGATTCCAGCGAGAGGACCACGTCACCCAATGGTTTCTGGCGACCGACACCTCTGTCCCTCCAGTGCAGGGAAGCATCGATGAACTGACCTTGCCAAATCTTTGAGAGATTCATCGATTCCGCATCCCATGCGATGTTAAGGCCGCCGGGGTATCCTACTGCGATGCCGCGCGCGGAGAGGCCATCGAGAAAATTGCGATAGATAATGGGCTTGTCGGTAGGCTCGAGGACGATTTGGTTGCGTTGCAAACCTTCCGGCGCTGCTGCTTGGGAGCCTTGAGCGAGGTACTTCCACATGGCTGCAATTTGATGTTCCGCGTTGCCGTCGTAGACAGTCTTGAGGACGCTGACTCCTTCGGGGAAACTCGCGGGCATTCGAGTACCAGGTCTATACTTAGTGGGTTCGAGCAAGTACCGGTAGAACCATTCCGGACGTAGTCGCTCGGTCATTGTTTGCAGATTGATGGCTTGGATGCCGATCGCCCTCTCGTTGCCGAAGGTATGGCACTGTGCACAGGATAAGCCCTTTGTTCCTGCCAATTGACGGCCAGCAGCAATTGTGCGGATTTCGGCTTCGTCTGGGCTCTTAGGAAGGCGTTCCTCCGAAGGGCGATCCAGTGTTTTCCAATGTTCCCCAAGGCCTTGGGTTGCGTTTCCATACTGGGGCATGCGGACGAG
>VGZN01000703.1 GCA_016872635.1 Planctomycetota bacterium
GGACGACCAAATCGATCAGGAGGATGGCTTTCGCTTCATCTACAGCCTGCCGATGGAACGTCGTCGCGTGTTGGTCGAGGATACTCGCTTCTCGAACACGCCTTCGATCGATCGGGATGAGTGCCTTGAAAACATTCGAGCCTATGTGATATCACGCGGTTTCCATGATTGGCGGATCGTTCGTGAAGAGCATGGCGTACTGCCGATGCCAATCAGCGGTTTCATGCCCGGGAGCGGCCTGCCGATGCTCGCGGGTGGCTATCGTGGCGGATGGTTTCATGCGGCGACAGGCTACTCGTTCCCCATGGCATTGCGAGTCGCCCATACCGTTGCGACGAATCCCATCGATCAACTAACGGATGCCTTGCAGCGACTGAGTCAGGAACATGCATGGAGGGGGCGCTTTTCGCGGCTCCTGAATCGCTTGCTTTTTGAATTGGTCAAACCGCAGACGCGCTACCAAATCTTTCGAAGGTTTTATCGGGTCCTCGGCGAGCCTGCTATCGCTCGCTTCTACGGCCATCGATTCACGGCCCTGGATGCGTTTCGCATTGTAGTCGGTGTCCCTCCGATGGGACTGCAGCCACTCAAGTTCATTCGATCCTACAAACGGCTCCCTTCCCAACAGGTAGTCGCTCCAACATCCAATCAACCGATCAAGGTGCCGGGATGAATCCTCGCATAAAACAACTTTTGGATCGCTCCCTGTTTGAGCCGGTTCGCGATTTCAAATGCCGACAAGGTAAACGGATCCGCGGCTCCCTTCTTCAGATCAGCTTCGAGATGGGGGGTGGCGTCGGCGACGTACCTCCCTCGGTCAGCGATGCCATCGAAAGTTTGCATGCGGGCTCGTTGGTTATCGACGATGTGCAGGACGACTCGCGCTCGCGGCGCGGTCATGCCACCATGCACCACAGCATCGGTGTGCCGCTCGCCATCAACGCTGGCAACTGGATGTACTTTCAAGCCCTGGAATGCTTGAGCAATTCCCCACTTCCTGCCGAGATTCGCTCGCGATTACTTGAGGCCATGATCCATACCGCACGTCGATGCCATGAAGGTCAAGCGATCGATATCCAGGCTCGAGTCGATGAAGTTCCCGTCGAGCATTGGGAAGCAACCGCCAGCGCGATCAGCCTCATGAAAACTGGCTCGTTGGTCGAACTAGCGGTGCGGATGGGATGCTTGGCTGCCAACGCTCCCGATCGACTTCTGTCCGTGTTGCCAGGCCTGGGGCGACGGATCGGAATCGCTCTTCAAATGCGCAATGACCTCGACGAGTTAGCGTCGATCGCCCTGTGTCGACCGGGCGAACAAACGGACGATACGATTCGCGACGATGATCTCCGAAACGCGAGAATGACTTGGCCATGGGTCTGGGCAAGCCAACGGATCGATCATGCGCGATGCCGAGAATGGGCGTTGCGATTGGTTCGATCGCCCGAAGATCGGCGTCAGGTTGCGAGAGAGTTGTTCGAGCGGATCGGACAGCATGGCGATCAGGTCATCGCGACCTTGATCTCTGAGCAGTTGCAGTTGATGGCCGAACATGTCATCGATCAACGCTTGCTGGATGGTGTTGAGGAAATCCTGCATACTATTGAGCGACCTAGTTGTCCGGCTTCCCTCATGGATGAGATCCAAGTCGAACGGACTTCCGAGGTTATCCGATGATCCAAGCTCCAGCCGCCAATACGGGTCTCGTAGATGACTTTCCAGCACGAACAGGATCGAATCGCGGTCGCGCAGCGGTGATCGGTAGCGGTTTCGGCGGCTTGGCAGCGGCGATTCGATTGCAAGCGATGGGCTTTGAGACCATTTGTTATGAATCCCGCGACCGAGCTGGCGGGAGGGCTTATGTCTACCGAAATGCTGGCTTCACGTTCGATGCGGGACCAACCGTCATCACCGCTCCTCAATGCCTCGAAGAGCTCTTTGCGTTAGCTGGCGAATCGATGTCGGATCATGTCGATTTGATTTCGGTCGATCCTATGTATCGCCTGCAATGGCCCGATGGCATGAGCTTCGACTACAGCAGCAACGAGTCCCGATTGGTTGAGCAAATTAGAAAGTGCTCTCCGAACGACGTGGATGGCTATTATCGTTTCGCGGAATACACGCGGCGGGTCTTCGAAAAGGGATACGTCGAACTCGGTGCAACGCCGTTCCTGAATTTTCGCGATATGATTCGTTGCGCACCGGACCTGATGCGATTGCGGGCCGATCGGAGTGTCTATTCGACGGTCTCCCGATTCATCCAGAACGAGCAATTGAGGCAAGCGTTTAGTTTCCATCCGCTGTTGGTGGGTGGCAATCCGCTGGAAACGAGCGCCATCTATACACTCATCCATTGGATCGAACGACAGTGGGGTGTCTTCTTTCCGCGAGGTGGCACGGGGGCATTGGTCGAAGCACTGGTCGCTCTATTCCAGCGGCTCGGAGGAGAATTAAGGTTATCGAACCCGGTCGATCGGATCTCTGTTCAGACCGATGCTCGCGGCAGGACCTTTCACAGTGTGTGTGATGCGCACCGTGATACGGAACGATTTGATCTAGTGGTATCCAACGCCGATATCCATCACACCTATGCGAAGCTGTATCGAGAAAACGGGGCTGGACTTACCATGCAACGCA
>VGZN01000704.1 GCA_016872635.1 Planctomycetota bacterium
GGATCGCCATATCTCCCATGGTCCCACAACCATAATCGTACCATCGCCTCCAATTTCCGGGATGGAAGTGACCTTGCGAGTAAGGACGCACGGCGGCTGTACCAAGCCATAAATCCCAATTTAGCGATTCAGGGACAGGTGTTGGTTCTGGATTCGAACCTTCGTAACCCCACGTCTTATTGCTCCACGAGTGGGTTTCACGAATCTTCCCAATAACCCCGCTTTGAACCAATTTCACCGCGGTTCGGTAAGGACTTGCGGAATGAATTTGTGTTCCCATTTGGGTGACAAGTTTGGTTTTCTCGGCAACCAATCTTAGTTGCCTCGATTCGTAGACATCGTGAGTCAATGGCTTTTGGCAATACACATGCTTGCCGTGGTTCATCGCCGTCATTGCCGCTGCAGCGTGGGTATGATCCGGTGTGGATACATGAACCGCATCAATTTGATTAGCCATTTCGTCAAACATCTTGCGGAAATCGGTAAACTTCTTCGCCTGGGGATGTTTTTCACTGGCTGCTGCCAAGTTGTTTGCATCCACGTCGCAGAGCGCGACAACCTCAACTTTGGCGTGTGAACTGAGAGACGCCAAGTCGGCTCCCCCCATACCACCTACTCCGATGCCGGCTAACCGGAGCGTATCCGCAGGAGAGGTTAGCGTTCGGGCAAATCCGGTCGTTGAGTTAGAAATCGCAACAGCACCAACGCTGGTGAAAAGGAAGTCGCGACGATTGGAACGGGAGGAGGCCATGGGTGGGGTCCTTGTTGGGTGGGACAGGATGATGCCTTAAAAGGTAGTGGGATTTCGGTCGGACGAAGAATCCAGACAGTGGAACCACATCGTTCGGATCTCGACCGAAACATCTTCAAACCGTCAGGCTAGTTTAACTAAAACGGCAGCCGAATAACAATCGGACGTGGCGTTCGCTAAAATAAGGGGCCATAAATCCCTCACCTGGCTGCGTGCTGGTTGTTCGCCACACCGATTCAGCGGCCTGGTTTTTTGATCTTCTTTGCGGTTCTCAACATGCAGACTCTCGATGTTAGCCTTGTGTTCAATCGATTTCGAGACCTCGCCCTCCGCATCTTTGCTGTCGCTACATTACTCACGACATGTATTCCAGGCATCGCCCAAGAGCCAAAGCCAAGCTCGAGTCCGATACTATCGGAGTTTATTTACGACCAAGCGAGTTTTCCGAGTTGTCACGCTTCGACGATCGAGGAGTCCCGTGGACATCTTGTTGCCGCATGGTTTGGGGGAACCCACGAAAAACATCCAGACGTAGGAATTTGGGTTGCACGACGAATCGATGGGAAATGGTCGGATCCTGTCGAGGTAGCCAATGGGATTACTAGCAATCTGCCGGATGGCCCAAAGATTGAACGGGATCTCAGCTCTTCACCAGCATCCGCCCACCGTTATCCGACATGGAATCCAGTGTTGTTCCAGCCAAAAATTCGTGTCGATGGCGAGGTGCAACCGTTGGTTCTTTTTTATAAGGTCGGTCCATCGCCACAGACTTGGTGGGGGATGATGACCACCAGCACGGACGGGGGAATTTCGTGGAGTTCTCCGACACGATTGCCGGAAGGGATACTGGGTCCGATCAAGAACAAGCCTGTCGAACTCGACCATGGAATATGGCTGTGTCCCTCGAGCACAGAGTCCGACGAAGAGGAAAGCAAATGGTCCGTACACTTCGAATGGACCGAAGACCGCGGAAAGACCTGGAATCGGACTAGAGCATTGAATGACGGCGTAGCCGTGCAAGCGATCCAGCCTAGCCTGCTAAAGCTTGGAGAAAAGCACTGGTTGGCGATCGGTCGTTCACGGCAGGACAAAATATTTGAACTGGAGTCGAAGGACGATGGGCGGACATGGTCTGCACTGCGTCTTGGAAGTTTGCCGAACAACAACTCAGGAATCGATGCCGTAACATTGGCAGACTCACGCCATTTGATCGTCTACAACCATGTCAAAGGCACACCGGGGGAATGGGGGGGCAAACGAACACCTTTAAATGTCGCCCTGTCCAAGGATGGCTCGCGATGGGAAGCATCCGTAGTTCTCGAGTCTGAACCAGGTGAGTTTAGCTACCCAGCAGTGATCCAGACCACCGATGGACTAGTCCACATCACCTACACTTGGAATCGCAAGAAGATCAAGCATGTGGTTTTAGATCCTGACAATCTCTAGTTCACGATTGTGAATGTTGCTGACGCACATCGCCCCGGTTGATTCACTCTACCAACGCCATCAACCGCAGTCGCATTCCGAGGCAATCTAGCTCCTTTTGGCAACTCCGGGTTTTGGTACAATCAACTGGGGATAGAAACAGGACCCGTTCGAGGCGGCCTGGCATTTCAAGCGTGGCATTCCTCGAACGATTTTTCAAAAATCGTTGAAAAGAAAAGCAATTAATTAGCCATGGTTAAAACAGCCAGTACGATGTTGCCGCTGGGTACTCTCGCGCCAGACTTTAAACTTCCCAACGTCGATGGGTCCATCGTTTCCCTCAATGATGTTGCTGACGGTAAGGCCTTAGTGGTGGTGTTCATGTGCAACCACTGTCCGTTTGTGAAGCATATTGCGGAGGAGCTGGTGCGATTGTCGAAGGATT
>VGZN01000705.1 GCA_016872635.1 Planctomycetota bacterium
ACCACGTGGAAACCACATCCGGACGAGTGCGCAAGATGACATGCATGTGGTTGGAAAGGATCGCATAGGTCAAGACATCCACACCGAAGATGGAGGCGATGCACTCAAGCCGTTCACGGATCCATTCCCGACGGAACTCATAGTTTTTCCCGCTCACCGGGTCTTCGCCAGCCAGAAACGCACGACGCACGCAGCGCTGAACGCAATGGACAATACAGACCTCATTAGGATCAAACAGTTCAGCACGCAGCGGTCTAGGCATCTGGCTTCTCCTCCGCGGCTAAAATTTATCCAAACCGCCCAAATTGTCAATAAGTGGGTGGCACTTATTTTTCTTAGCCAAGAACGCACGACGCACGCACCGCTGCACGCAATGGACAATACAGACCTCATTAGGATCAAACAGTTCAGCACGCAGCGGTCTAGGCATCTGGCTTCTCCTCCGCGGTTAAAATTTATCCAAACCGCCCAAATTGTCAATAAGTGGGTGGCACTTATTTTTCCGCACTTATTTTTCTCTTTATTTTCCTTAGGCCGAAGTTACGGAGACGGTTCAAATCGGCGGAGCGAGAGAAAGTCAATGGAACAGGGTGGGTGGTAGCCCGTGGATAATAGGGCTGCAATTTCACCCAGTACCGATGTGAATTTGAATCCGTGTCCTGAAAGCCCAGCAATAACAGTCACGTTGGGTGCATCTGGTAAACAGTCCACGATGAAATTTTCGTCCGGGGTCATGGTGTAGTAGCACCCTCTCGTTTGGCAGCACTCCAGAATCATGTCGGGCATGTTCTGCTTTAAAAAAATCTCGACCAAATTTCGGTCATCGGCGTCCGCGGGATGCAAGCCATCGACAGGACCTTGAGCAACGTCTCCGCCGCTATGCCGGGCAACTTTGGCACCAGACCTATCTAGTTCCGGGAAACCATAAAAGTAACCGTGAGGGGTTTCGTAAAAGTAGCAGGGAAACCCTTGATCCTGTCGGTAACCTGGCGTCCTCCCCTGGTACCAGTAGAGGTGCTTACGCACAACGCGCAACGGCAATTGATAGCGAGAAAGTGTTTCGCTCGCCCACGGGCCAGCGGCGACCACAAGCGACCTCGCATGGTATACAGTTTTATCGGTGCGAACGACGACCGTCCCATGCCGAGACTGCCAGTCGACTACCAACTCATCGGTCTTGAGCTCCGCGCCCTTCAGTCTCGCATGCTTCAGATACGTTGCGACGCATTCCTCGACGTTGAGGTAACCGGCATCACGTTCCAGGAGCACTCTCCAAGAAGCATCGCCATCGATGCCTGGGAACCGACGACGTGCTTCAGACATCGACATCGTCTCGATATCCAATCCGTGCAGCGCAGCGCTTGACAGCACACCTGGAACCACGATACCGTCACTCGGTCCGATCTCGAGCAATCCAGTTCGATGAAAGAGTTTTTGTTCAGCCACGCATTCAATTTGTTGCCAAAGCTCATACGCCCGGAGCAACAACGGAACATAACTCGGATGTTCGAAGTAAGCCTTTCGAATGATCCGTGTTTCGCCGTGGGAGCTGCCTCGCGCGTGCGGAGGGTTAAACCGATCAATCCCGAGAGTTCGAACATTCTGAGAAGCCAGTGCATAGGCTGCCGCGCTACCTACGCCACCGAGTCCGATCACAATGGTATCGAACGATGCTCCCATTTCACAACTCCCATGCGATGCGAGATCGCTAATCTATCGTCTGTCAATCTATTGCCTGCCAATCTGTCGCTAGCCAATGGATCTCGTGCCGCGAAGCATGCTGGAGATTACTCATACACCGCGACGGGTTCCCCAAGGACATCCATTTTCGGTCTTACGCCGAGTCCTGGCGATAACGATGCAGCCATGCGACCGTGGACTCGTTGCGGTGCACCATCGGCGATACTCACGCTGACATAACTATTGAAGTCGGTGCTAGTGAACAGCAACTCGGTGGGAGTGCTGTGGGCCAGGTGCGAGATAGCCGCGGTTACAATATCACCACCCCAGGTATCCTCGAGGGTCATCGCAATCCCCATCATTACGCAAAGATCTCTGGCCTGCTTGATCTTCGTCAGTCCACCAAACTTGCTGATCTTCAAGTTCACCACATCCATGGCGAGATCGGACCGGCCTCGCATCAACATCTCCACATTGTCGATATTCTCATCGAGCACAAACGGGTGACTGGTTTGACGTCGAACCGCCAAACATTCTTCGTATGTTACACATGGTTGCTCAATGTAAACGTCGAGATCGCGTACACCTCGCGCGACTCGTACAGCTTCATGCTGGGTCCAACCGGTATTGGCGTCGGCAACAAGCCGGTCTGTTGGTTGTAGAGCGCTTCGCACCGCATGGATCCGGGCGATATCCACGTCGGGATCTCCACCGACTTTCAACTGGAAGCGGCGGTATCCTTCCTCTCGGTAACCGCTAACCTTGGCAGCCATTTCCTCCGGTGATTCTTGGGAGACGGCTCGATACAAGTGAAAATCGTCGCCATACCGGCCACCCATCAGCGTACAGATTGGCAACCCAGAGAATTGTCCGAGCAAATCCCAGCAAGCGACATCGATTGGAGATTTGACGTAAGGATGCCC
>VGZN01000706.1 GCA_016872635.1 Planctomycetota bacterium
CGTCATGCTCTTGCGATCGACCGCGATCTTGCCCGAAGAGATCAGATTCAATCGCTCCAGCTTCTCCCGGATCGTTGGGGACTCGGACAACCATCGTGCGTCGTCTCGATCGATGGCGTTACCGAGAATTCTGGCAGCCAGCATACTCTCGACGCGTCGCTGCACCCCCTCTGCCTCACGCTCTGAAATCCTGCCGATGTACAGAACGCGGCGTTTGCGATTCTCGTCGAAATACAGGATCCGCCGGTTACCTGATTTGTCCGTAGAAATGGAAGCCATCGATTTGCTCTCCTCGCAGTTGGTCGCTTGAAATGTTCGTGACTTGCGGGTCACCCTGGGCGGCCACTGGCGTGAGAGTTGGTTTCGATCCGTTTGCGTTCCAAGAACGTCTGGATGTCTGAAACGCGGTAGCGAATCAGACGTCCGAGTTTGACGTACTGGAGTTCTCCCTTGGAGCGAAACTCGAAGACCATGCGGCGTGAAATGCCGAGCATTTGTGCCGCTTGATCTTCGTCGACTACCATGGGATCGATCCCGTTTGAACCACTCATGTCTCACCATCCTTTGCGGTCATTTATCAATGATTTCGAAAGGGTGTGAGTCGCCAATGTCCGATGCACACAGGAGGCTCACTTACCCGGTAAAGTCCAGCCGCTCTCGGCAGCATTTCGAGAGCTTTCTCAGCTTTGATGGGGTGTTTCGATCAGGTCGCTAGTTCGCTCAGACCAACGGATGCGAAACATTCGCGGATCGTGGCCAAATGCTTATTGACGGTGTGCCAACTGACACCCATTCGATTAGCGATTTCGTTGATGGATTGGCCTTCGGAGAGCTGCTCACAGATCGCTCTGGCTGTTGGGCAGAGCTTCTTCATGGCAACTCCGATGTCGGTCGCATGACGCGCTTGATGCACGCCGGCTAGTCCATAGCCATCCTGTAGATCGGTCGGTAGGTCTTCGCTACATCCAAGGCGATCGACATGTCGCGTGCGTGTTCTGCGGATCTTTCGTAATTGGCGATCGATCACTGCGGTGATGGCGGTGCGCTCCGATGCTCCGTTGGACTTCGATGGGTCGAAGGTGAACTGCAAGAGTGCGATCGACACTTGTTGCTGAACATCGTCGAGGTCCTGGCGACGGAATCCCATCCGTCGGGCTCGCGAGTTGATCCATGCGAGTTTCGATTTGTCGATCACCGAGTCGTACTTGTTGCGGTACATGAGTGTGCCTTTCGTTGAGTGGTATGCGTCGTTTGGACGGACCATTCTTCGCGGTTTACTCGCTCATGTATCTAGGCTGTGAAATGTGTTTTGAAACTCATCTGTGTCACAGGTGAGACACACTTTCCACACACTTTTCACACATTACTCGCTCACTCACACATTTCCGACACACTTTCCACACATTACAAGGTCACGCCACACATTCGACTTTTTCCCTTCGACTGCGAACTTCAGACCTCTGCGGGTAATAACTATATGGAGGCACAACGCTTCCACGTTCAACAACGCAGGAGTTTGCCCATGCACCAGTCCCCATCGATGTCGTTTCTGATTCACGAATCAGCCGAAGAATATCACGCCAAAGCGAAGCACTACCTGTCAAGCCATCAGCTGGCCGACTTTCGCAAGTGCCCTCAGCTCTACTACCGAAAGAAGACGCAGCCACGCACCCGGGAAGAATCGTCCGCATACCTGCTCGGCCGAGCTGCCCATGTGTTGATCCTCGAAGGCCTCGAACGATTCCGCGAAGACTTCGCTGTCGGAGGTCCTATCAATCCCCGCACTGGACGTCCATTCGGACCGACCACTAACGCTTGGATGGAATGGGCTGAAACCGTTAGTAAGCCCGTTCTCTCGGATTCCCAGTTCGAAATGCTGGTGCGGATGAAAGAATCGGTCGCAACTCAAAAAGCGGCTGTCGATTTGCTTCAGTACGGGATCCCTGAAGGTGTCGTGCGAGCCGATTACTGCGGATTACCTTGCCAGATCCGTATCGACTGGCTCGAAACAAGCCAAGGTATCGTCGATCTCAAGACGTGCGATGACCTGACGTGGTTCGAAGCCGACTCGCGTCGCTACGGCTACGCCCACCAATTGGCGTTCTACCGAGCCGTGCTTTCGAAAGCCCTGGGGATCTACGTTCCGGTCCATCTGATCGCCGTGGAGAAGAAAGAACCCTACCGCTGCGGCGTCTGGCAACTCGCGAGCGAGGTTCTGAACCTTGCCCAGAAGGAAAACGAGCAAGCGATCGATCGCCTGCATGCGTGCATCGCCAATGACTCTTGGCCCACGGGCTACGAAGAGCCCCGTGTCTTCGACTTCATTTGATCCACTGCGGCAAGCAGGTGGGATGGCGTGACGCTCTTTGCCACGGTGGGCAATCAGACAGAGCCTCCGGACTCCCTGTGCCCACCTGCTTGCTGCTTTCACTGACCCATTTATTTCGTTGTTCGATTTTGTAAGGAAAAAGCAGATGAGTTTATTACAGCAAGTGCAGCGTGGGAGATCCCACCTGCCACCGCGAATCTTGGTCTACGGTACCGAAGGGGTCGGCAAAAGCAGCCTCGCGGCAACCACCCCCAAGCCGATCTTTAT
>VGZN01000707.1 GCA_016872635.1 Planctomycetota bacterium
CCGGCTAGGGTGATTCCAAAGCTAGATGCGCTGGTGGGTGCCGTAAAACACTTTTGACACAAATTCAACTTAGGTTCGGGGTATCTCGATGACAAAGCAACGCATATTGATTCAGTTCGACACAGATCCGCAGGCAAGTGTTTTTGATGCGGTGGTTGCGATCGATGCTGGGGTGGACCATTTGTTGCAATACAGCAACGTCAAACCTGAGCAGGTTCGGGATTTGGTGCATGGTGCGATGTACACGCGAGGCCCGCAGGATCTTCGAAGCACGGCGATCTTTGTGGGAGGGAGCAACGTTGCCCACGGCGAACAGATTTTTTCGATCGCCCAAGAAACCATGTTCGATCCGTTTCGCGTGTCGGTCATGCTGGACTGCAATGGCTCCAACAGCACGGCAGCTGCGGCGGTGCTTAGCGCTTCGCGGCATGTGACCTTGGAAGGTTCGACCGCGCTGGTGTTAGCCGCGACGGGACCGGTGGGGCAGAGGATTTGTCGTATCCTGGCTAACGAGAAGTGCAAAGTTTACGTGTCGTCCAGGTCGATGGAACGTTCTCAAGAAACGGTAGATCGGCTTCGAGAACTGGGAGTGGATACTTCGAGATTGGTTCCCATTTCTACCAGCGATGAAGCTTGGGTGGCGAAGTCGTTGGCGGAGTCCGAAATGGTGTTCGCTTGTGGGGCGGCTGGAGTGCGGTTGCTGCATGGTGAGCAATTAGCGGCGGCGAGTAAATTGAAGGTTGCGATCGACTTGAATGCGGTTCCTCCCTTGGGTATCGACGGAATTGGGTTGACCGACAAAGGTGTCGAGCGTAACGGTCGTACCGATTATGGGGCTTTAGGCGTCGGCGGACTCAAGATGAAAATCCACAAGGCTTCGGTGGCTGCGTTGTTCGAAAACAACGGGAAGCGGCTCGATTGCCAAGAAATGCTTGGGGTAGGACGCGACATTTTGGCCAAGGAAATGCCTTGATCTGTGAAAACGTTGGTTTGACATGAACCGGCGATCCAATAAGATGGATGGTAAGTTGATTCATTGAGTCAGCGCCTTCCCCCAGTCCTTCCAGGTCAAAAGTTAAATCCATGTTTGGAATTGGCACACAAGAACTGCTTATCTTCTTGGTCATCGCCATGCTCCTTTTCGGCAGTGCACGGCTACCGTCGCTCATGCGGAACTTGGGTCGCAGTGCCGTTGAGTTCAAGAAAGGGATGCGTGACGACGACAGCGAACCGACCCCTACTGACGCGAACAAGTCCTAATCAGGGCGGGGGCGATTCATGTTTGGTGGCATTGGTACGTTCGAGATGGTTGCGTTCGGCGTTTTGGCGCTGATGCTATTTGGTTCCAGGTTGCCTGAGGTAGCGAGGAACTTGGGTGGGACATATCGTAGTTTGAAGAAGAACGTCGACGAGTTCAAGCGGGAGTTCCAGGCGGTAGAGAGCTATGATCCCAAGCCGAAGGCTCCCCGGATCACTGAGGAACCTAGCGCTGTGGAGACAACTGCTCCGAAGTTCGTGCCACCGCCAGAGGACGAGGAACCTATTTAGGTCGTTTGGTGAACTTTTGATTTGATCCTGGCGATTGCTATTGGATCTCTTGGGTTGTTTCCCACCTTTAGTCGCTTTTGGCCTACGGTTGCATTTTTCCCGGCAAGCATCGAGGCTCTTCTGCCGCGACATTGATTCCTATCCGCGGATTCCATTTCGTGGCCAGAAAAACTTGCCCAGTTGCTATAATGGCGGGTGTTCCATGGTTGCATGAGTCGTGGCGATCCACTGATCCTTCGAGAGTTACTTCCGCATTAATCTTCCGAATTAATCCCACCCTTTGGAGTTCCTGACATGAGAGCGACAGCTCGCTATTTGTTTGGTTTTGTGGCGTCTAGCGTTGGAGTGACCGGTTTTTTGGGCACGACGGCGTATGGGGCAGAGACGGTCCGGCTTGGGGATCCTGCACTGACCAGTGGTATATCTGGTGCTGGTCCGCTGACCGCAGCGGACATCAAAAAATTCTTGGACAACCCAGCGAACCACGTTGAATTGGCCGTTGAGTTGCCGGATGGACTGTCTGCGGGCAAGGAGGCGATCTACATACCGAGCGACAACCCATTGACGCGTGCCAAGATTGAGTTGGGGCGTCAATTGTATTTCGATCGCCGGCTGTCAAAGGACGCATCGGTGAGCTGTGCTGACTGCCATAGCCCTTCAGCCGGATACGGGGCCAATACGCAGTTTGGAGTCGGTATCAAGGGCCAAACGGGGAATCGCAACTCGCCGACTTCCTTCAATCGAATCTTGAGCAAGGCTCAGTTTTGGGATGGTCGAGCGGGTAGTTTGGAGGCTCAAGCGATCGGTCCAATAGCGAACCCAATCGAGATGGGGAATACCCATGAAGCCGTTGTGAAGTTTGTAGGGGCGAACGAAGGTTATCGCTTGCAGTTTGCGAAGGTGTTCGGAGGGACTCCCAATATCGAGCAGGTGGGCAAGGCGATTGCTGCGTTTGAGCGAAGCATTGTGACTGGCTCAAGTCCTTACGATTACTACGAACCGCTTCGCAAATTCGAAGAAGCATTCGAGGAAGAGGTTACCGACCTG
>VGZN01000708.1 GCA_016872635.1 Planctomycetota bacterium
CCTTCAACGGACGCGGTTTCGACGTGCCGTTCCTCTATCTGAGATCCGCGCTGCTGAACGTCCCCATCACCCGCAAGGACTGGCTCGGGTATCGGTACCAGACCGACCCACACTGCGACCTCGCCGAGCAGTTCACCTTCTACAACGTCAGCGGTCGCGACGGCGCCGCACGGAAGTTCAACCTCGACTTCTACTGCCGCGCCTTCGGCATCCCCTCCCCCAAGGCCCAGGGAGTCACAGGCGCCGACGTCAATGACCTCCTGGCCGCCGGGGAGTACCGCCAGATCGCCGAATATTGTCTCCGCGATGTCGAGGCCACCGTCCGCCTCTACCAGATCTGGAAGGACCGCCTCGCGGGGATCAAGTAGCCCCAGCCAGTACCCAGTCTGCTGCCGCCCCGTCTCACCCTCTCACCAGTCTCCATCGCAACCTGATCGGATCCATCATCGTCAACGGGCGGGTCATCCTATAGACAATCGATTGATGCAAGGTCCTGGACGTATTCGAGAAAGCGACCCAGCCCGCCCGTATCCAGATCATCCAACCCCACAATGAGCCCCACGCGATGGACCCACCGAAGTGCACGGGCCGGTCCAAAATCCTTGGAGGGCTTGGGCAGGTGATATGGCCCCATGGTCGAGGGGTGCTGCAGAAATGCACCAGCGGCATGAGGATTGCTTTTCTGGAAAAGTCCTTTGGCAAAAAACACTGAAACACACTCGACGTCGACATCGCAGAGGCTCTCCGCATATGGAGGGTGATGACCTACCAAAGAACGTCGGAAGTTTTCAGTCAGCAGCGGAGCAACAAATCCCATTCAAACCAGCGGCATTCGGATCAGCCTCAAACCTTTGGTCTCCATGAACGAGACAGAAACAATTCCCGCTTTTTCAAGACGTTGAATAGCGGCGAGATGGCCGAAAAATGAATCAAACCACCAGACACCTCTCCCACCCAAAATATCGACCCGATATTGATGGACTCAGAGCAGTCGCCGTTCTCGCTGTGGTGGTATTTCACGGTTTCCCCGATTGGTTTAAAGGAGGATTCATTGGTGTTGATATATTTTTCGTGATTTCCGGATTCTTAATATCAACGATTATTTTCGAGAATCTCAATCAGAAAACATTCAGCTTCAAAGATTTTTATATTAGGAGAGTCCGCCGAATTTTCCCTTCTTTCATTGTTGTAATGGCATCCTGCTTGACCCTCGGATTTTTTGTCTTGCTGGCACCAGAGCTCAATCAATTAGGGAAACATGTCGCTGCCGGCGCCGGATTCATTTCCAATATCGTTCTTTGGAAAGAGGTGGGGTATTTCGACAATTCTGCGGAAACCAAGCCGCTGTTACACCTTTGGAGCCTAGGAGTGGAGGAACAATTCTACATCATTTGGCCTCTTTTTGTGTTCCTGGTCTGGAAGAGTCGGATTAGCCTCCTTACGGCCACTGGCATATTTGGACTGCTATCGTTTGGACTAAATATCGCAACCGTGGCAGGGCACCCAGCACCAAATTTCTATCTGCCGGTAACACGGTTTTGGGAACTCTTGTGCGGATCCACACTCGCATGGTTTTCTGTATTCAAGGCAGGGTCGGTAATAAAAATCGAACCAAACAACGAAATCCAATGCGCCAATCCGCCCCAAACGCCAAAAGGTGAAGCGGCGGATTCCATCAAAGGAAACCTTCTTTCAACTTGCGGCGTTCTCCTCCTCGCCTTTGGTTTTTTGCGGATCAACAAGAGTCTTCAGTTCCCGGGGTTTTGGGGACTTGTGCCCGTGTTCGGAACGGTGTTGGTCATCGCCGGTGGGGCAAACTCGTGGGTCAATCGGGTCGTCCTCTCAAACCGGATCGCCGTTTGGTTCGGCCTCATCAGCTTTCCACTCTATCTCTGGCATTGGCCTCTGCTTTCATTCGAGCGCATTATTTTCAACGAAACGCCACCCTGGGCATTTCGGATCGCAGCCGTTTTGGCCGCGATTCCCTTGTCGTGGCTCACCATGAAGTTCATCGAACGGCCCTTTCGATTCGGAAACGTAAAAGTCATTCAAAAAACGACCTTCCTCATTGCTTCGGCGTTCCTTTTGGGAATCACGGGGCTCATTGTGAGCAGAATGGATTTCACCAAGAGTCATACCATCAACAGTTTGGCCGAACGACGAAAAGGCTTCGAACACGGCGTTGGATTTTCATTGGATTGGTATCGAGGAAAAGGCGATTGGTTGTTCCTAGGAAATGGCGTCGATAATTCCGTCGCCAAGGTCAAACTCGCCTACCTTCCAAAAGAAGAGGAAATCCGAAACTTCGAGACCGTGCTCTCAAATGCCGCCGCCACGTGCTCTCAATACAACTCGAAGTGCATTTTTATAATGGCACCCAACAAGACGAGCATTTACGAAGAGTTCCTTCCAATTGATCTTATACCATCACCAAAGAAATATTGCAGCTTTTTCTTGGATCGTTTCCAAAAAATTCCAGGGTTGGTTGTCTACGACCCAACCAGTGATTTGATCAAAGCCAAGGAGACCGACGGACTTCTCTACTACATGACCGACACCCACTGGAACAACCGAGGTGCATTTGTGGTCTATTCA
>VGZN01000709.1 GCA_016872635.1 Planctomycetota bacterium
CCAATGCCAGGAAGTGAATGAAGTACGCGCCACCACTAAAAAATATGGACGAAACTGAAGGCTTCGTGGCGGACGATGAATGCGGTTCCATGCGAGAAGAGATCGCGCTGGAAATGCCAGAGCGATGGGTTGTAGTCGACGACGGGTTCACGGGTGCAATTACGGGGTGGCTATTAGAGAATAGTGCTCGAGGACGTCCTTGTCCCGGCTATCTTGCACAATTGACTTCGTCTCGTCCAGATACAAAAATTTGAGAGATCGAAGCGAGTCGATATCGTACATCGTTGTGAATAGTGCTTCTCGGTCCTTGGCGTCAATGGTGCCTTCCCGCGTTTCTCGATCGAGCCGGTCGTAGTTGGCTTGAACAACTCTCTCTATCTCGGCAATTTGGGTGTTGATCTCCGCCTTAATGGCTTTGCTCACCAGTTCGTCGCTAAACTTCTCATCGGAAGTCCATCGGACATCGATTGATACTTTACGATTCAAAATTTTTTTTAGCAGTTTTAGCAATCGAGGATCGGTGCTGATGGACACGTGGTCGAACTCATGTTTCATCAACGGCGTTTTCCATGGCTCTCTTGGTTTGAATCGCGAACGAATCGAGATATCGTGAACAATTTCGATATCGGGGACCGTAATTCGAGCATTGATCCGCGCGACATATCCGCCATCATTTTTGGGATCGACTCGCGTGGATTGCTGTGTATACAGATAACGGTAGTCCGCTTTGATTTTGAAATGGGTCAGGGCTTGCTTGCGGGCTTCATCAAGTCGCTGGTCGTCGATGTTGATCTGGACGTTGCCTAGCGCGATTAGGCGAGCGATAGCGGGCGGAGCTGTTTCGATCCATGGGTGGGGAGATAGGTCGGCGTTGGATGATTGCCGTGTGGCTTGGGTTTCTTCTTGGGCTCGATTTCTGCTTTCGCTACAGTCAAGTAGGTGAGCGATGATAAGGGCCAAGAGCGACGTGAGAAGTATGCTCGTCATCTGGTGCTTGGTGGGGTTGCACAGAAACTGTTTCGCACATTGCCAGGCCACGCGAGGAAATTGCCACGGGGTACCCCATGTTCCGCTTTTGGGGGCCGGGTGTATTGATTGGGGGCACTTCAAAAGGAGGTACTCGGTAGCTTGGATAGAATCGGGTGAAGGGCTGTCCATGGATCGCTGACAAGCTGCATCCTAGTGTGCAGGTGGAGGTGCGCTTTGTCTAGGTTGGCTCTTTCTAGGTTGGCTCTTTCTAGGTTGGCTCTTTCTAGGTTGATCGAGTCTAGATTCGCGCGGGATTTCAGCCATGCTGGTCGAACCAAGGGGCGTTGGGCTAATTGGGGGTCTGCTATGCAAATAGTGGATCGCTTAGTAAAACTGGGAGCACGTTGAGGAACGAACCGGAGGACAAGGGCGATATGGCTAAAAAAGCAAAGCGAACAACCGACGAGGAAGAAGACAAGGAAGTGCCGATCAAGGGTAAGGACATCGAAACGATGGCCAAGCTCCAGAATTTGGCTGGTGCCGTTGTGGAGATCGCAAAAAAACGTCGAGACCCTTACTTGGACGTTCCATCGCGATCCCTTTCAAATAGCCATTTTAACCGCAAGAAACGCCTCATCGAGATGGGGGAGAAAAAGAACCGTCGCGAGTTATTCAATCTAAATCAAGCTCGCTCGTACATGCAGACTTTGCTGGTTGGGAGTGGGTGTACCCGGTTGATTCGTCAAGGGAAAAATACGAGCATTCGGGGGTTGTACTACATGCTCAAAAAGACGATAGACGGGACCAAGGAAAACACGTTCGAAGAACAGGGCGAGTCCGACACGGTGATCGAGGATTTGGAGGTCATCACTGGGGCGATGCGTGAGGAATTGCATCTCTACGCCGAACCGAAAGGGGCACTTGCCGGTCCGATCGTCTTTATCGACGGTGAGAATGAACTCGACGCAGCACGCATGGGTGCGGCGGGTTACCCGATCCCTAGCATTGTGGAACCGGATCGAGTCCGGATCAAAAAATGTGAGGCCAAATTTATCCTGCATGTCGAAAAGGGTACGGTTTGGCAGCGGTTCAACGAAGACAAATTTTGGAAGAAACACAACTGCATCGTCTCGCACGGAGGAGGGCAACCTTCGCGCGGTGTGCGGCGCATGCTGCATCGACTCCATTACGAGCACAAGCTTCCCGTGTTCTGTTTGCTCGATAACGATCCGTGGGGATACTATATTTACAGTGTGATTAAGCAAGGCTCCATCAACTTAGCCTTCGAAAGCATGCGGATGGCAATTCCGGATGCGAAGTTTATCGGACTTCGAAGTATTGATTTTGAGCGTTGCCAGTTGAAAGATAATGTCACGATCAAGCTCGATGACAAGGATCGCACGCGGGCGAAGCAAATCGCTTCCTACCCATGGTTCGCCGATAAAAAACCTTGGCAGGCAGAGATCAAAAAGATGATCGATAACGGTTTCAAGTTGGAAGTGGAAGCATTGATCAGCCGCGATATTAGCTATGTTACCGAGCAGTATGTGCCGGAGCGACTGCAGAACAACGACTGGCTCGACTGACGACTCGCGATTAGCTATTGGCTATTGGCGGCGCA
>VGZN01000710.1 GCA_016872635.1 Planctomycetota bacterium
AATGCGTTTTGTTCACACCGACGTGACAACTCTTGCAACATTTCAGGCTGAATATCGACCGCGTAGACCTTACCCGTCGGCCCTACCCGTTTTGCCAACTCGATCGTGTAATAGCCATCGCCACATCCCATGTCACACACGACAATACCCGGCTTAATCCCCAGTTGCTCTAGCATTTCCTCGGGGTTTTCCTCTTGGATTCTTTCCGGTCGATTGAGCCACGGGATTCCGTGATAGCTCATTGGCAAAGCAATGCGTCGCCCCAAATACTTGGTCAAAGGTTTAGGCACCTCGGTTTCTAACACTTCTCCATTACGGGTTGATTTATCCTGGGAATGGCATAGTGACGCATCGCTAACGAGCCAAAGGCACAACAATGCTGCAGTGACTCCAACAATCGCCCACCAAGCTCGACGCTTTCCTGGTACATCCATCGAATGTTCATCCTTCGATCGATTCGTGCTCATCGTCTGTACTCTCCAATGTGACCGGTCGAAATCTAGGGTGTTTTGAGGATTCTAAATAGGCATCCAAAATGAGATGCGCCGCAATTTTATCGAGTTGCTTCTTGCGCTGCCTGTGAGTCAACTCAACTTCTCGTAACAATCGGTTCGCCAACGCCGTGGTATAACGCTCATCGATAAACCGGACAGGACATTCGGTCGTCTGCACCAACCACCTCCCAAACGCCCGTGATTCTTTGGCCTTGGCACTATCCCTGCCATCGCAGTGGATCGGTAATCCAACTACCCAACCCAAGATCTGATTGTCCTGCGTCAATTTTCGAAAATATTTGGCCTCAAGCGGTTCCGGCCTTCGCTGGAATGTTTCGAGCGGACTGGTCCAAGTCCTACTGGGATCGCAAATCGAGATCCCTATACGTACGGTCCCGTAGTCGATTCCGGCCAATCGACCCGATTCCGGCCAAATTAGTTCTTCCTCGTCGAACTCGCCCAACTTTCGCAACTTTCGCAATTTGGCTTGTTTCTAACTCCACTCCTCGGGTACTTCCAACCCGCGGTACGGTATTGGACCCCATTCGAAGAATGCATGCAATGATGTTAAAACCATTACGATTTTCTCGTCGCACTTGGACTGCCGTAATTTGTCTCGGGATCCTGGTCACACCGGTCACGGGCTTCGCGCAAGACCCATTGGATATCAATGAGGCCGAGCGGATGTTCTCGTACAACACGGTCGAATTGAGAGACCAACTTACCTACGGACTGCGGGTTGCTTTTCCCGAACAGCAAGCATTCGTCGACCAAGTTGTCGCGAAAGTCGACAATGGGGAGTTGTCCCGATCCATGGTGAATGTGGTATTCGTTTGGGCTAGGAAACGGAAACCCAATATTCCGTTCCCCTACTTCGAAGCTGTCATGCGACTTCTGGCCGAAAAAAGAGGCGTCTCCTTCGATTAAAAGCGTCTATCGACTTCATTTCAACGCTGAGGGTATTTTGTTCGGCTAGATCCACCGCGATTTCTAGCCTGGCTATCCTTATTGCTAACTACATCCCGCGGCTTGGTATACCGCGTCGAGGACTTGTTGCGTTTGCAACGTCATCTTTCCCCAGCTCTCGTCTGACGTTTTTCCTCGCAACGCTGCGTGGAATGTCTCAAACATGTTGATTTCCTGCGATGGGGCGTGGCCAGAGTCGTACTCTGCCACCGAAAATCGTTGCACACGCCGATGCATGTGGAAATCGCATTCGTTGGCGGTGAACTCAGGTTGCACTACATCGTAACCTACGCTCGAGCCAAAAATCGGTAGTACGAAATCGTCCACCCAAACACTTCCTTTTTCGCCGCTGATGTGAACCCACTGCTGGTGCTGCGTTACAAAAGAGCAGTAAAAACTCGCTGAGACGCCGTTATCAAAAAGGAGCTCGGCCGAAAACTCTGCGGGAACAGGCCGCGGGCTTCCTTCGCCTTGGAACGTTCTCAAGCATTTCGCAGTCACGCTCGTTGGCATCCGCCATCCGTTTACCCACAAAATCATTCGGATGTTGTACCAGCCTAGATCCCCCAAGGCACCGTGTGGCTCGTATTTGGAGTTGGAACGAATATTCGACCTTCGAAAGGTATCATCTCCATTGAACGAAAAGTGGGTGGCGATTCGTGTGATGGGTCCCACCGAAGTTCCATCGTCCAGGGTTTTTCGGAGCAGTGGCAATCGCTGGCTGTGCATGAACATAACACCGTCCATGAACTGGACTTGGTTTGCTTTGCAAACATCGAGCACCTCTTGCAATTCCCCGGAGGTGAGGGCGGCTGGCTTCTCTGCCAAAACGTGCTTGCCATGCTTGGCCGCTGCGGCGATCCATTCTTTGCGAAGCGCCGTTGGTAGTGGGATATAGACCGCGTCGATCTGAGGATCTTCGAGCAACGCTTGGTAGCTCGCGTACGGCTTCGGTGTCACCTTTTGAGGGCAACTACCTTGGCAGTCGTCGATGAACTTTTGCGCTGTTGCCAAGTCTCGACTGGCGACGGCCGCCACACGTCCGTTTTTAGTCCTAGCCAATGCTCTCCAGTTCTTTTTGGCGATTCCCGCAGTGGAGAGAAATCCCCAACGGCAATGTTCAGAG
>VGZN01000711.1 GCA_016872635.1 Planctomycetota bacterium
TTTCTCCTGAAGGATTTGACGTCAAGCTATGGGCCAGCGAAAAGGATATGCTTGATGGTGAAGCAGACAAGGGCATTGCTGGTTTAGGTGGTAAGCCGATCGCTATGAATTGGGACGAACGCGGACGGCTTTGGGTTTGCGAAACAGTGGATTACCCCAACGAATTGCAAGTGCCCGGAAAAGGCCTTGACCGTATTCGCGTTTGCGAGGATACCAATGGAGACGGTAAAGCGGACAAGTTCACTGTTTTTGCATCCCAGATGAGTATCCCAACCGCGATTGCCGCGTACCTTGGCGGTGTTTTAGTCCAGGATGGGACCAAGACGGTTTACTTAAAAGATACCGATGGCGACGATGTCGCTGATATGAAGCAAGAGTTGATCACCGGTTGGGCGATGGGTGATACTCACGGTGGCGTCAGCAACTTCCAATATGGTTTGGACAATTGGATTTGGGCGATGCAGGGATACAATGATTCGTACCCAGTGATCAATGGAGAAAAGCAACAAGGATTCCGTCAAGGCTTTTGGCGGTTCGCTTTGGAGCAGTCCCCCTCGAGCAGTACCGCTCCAGTCTATGCTATAGCGAAGGATGGTTCGACAGACAAAACAGCGACTTCGAAGTTCGATTCCCATTCGCTGCGAGTTAGCAAGCTCGAGTTTATCCGATCGACGAACAACAATACGTGGGGCTTTGGGATCAGCGAAGAGGGCTTGATTTTTGGATCGACGGCCAATGGAAACCCAAGCATTTTCATGCCGATTCCCAACCGTTACTACGAACGAGTTACTGGTTGGTCGCCACAGGTTCTCAGCAACATCGCTGATGGGTTCAAGTTCGAGCCAGTGACCGAGAATGTCCGCCAAGTCGATTGGCATGGTGGCTATACGGCCGCAGCTGGGCATGCACTTTACACCGCGCGGAACTATCCCAAGCATTGGTGGAACCGTTTGGCATTTGTTTGCGAACCTACCGGGCACTTGGTTGGCAGCTTCGTTCTATCTCGCGATGGTGCGGGTTACCGTTCGACCAGCCCATTCAATTTAGTAGCGAGCAACGACGAGTGGGCAGCTCCGATCATGGCGGAAGTTGGACCGGACGGAAATATTTGGGTCCTCGACTGGTACAACTTCATCGTTCAGCACAACCCAACGCCCCAAGGTTTTGAAACTGGCAAGGGGAATGCGTACGAGACCAAGCTGCGAGACAAACGGTATGGACGTGTCTACCGGGTGGTTTACAACGGCTCAGAAGGAATGTCCACAGAAGAGTTGAGCCGAGGGGATGCATTGGTTCGAGGCGGGTTGGTAAAAGCGAACGAGAGTTCGATCGTTGCTGCCCTGCAGCACCCCAATATGTTCTGGCGTCGCGCTGCCCAGCGGCTGCTTGTGGAAAAGAGCAAGCTAGAGCCAGCAACCTTTGCGGCGTTAGAATCTCTCGTCAAAAACAAGAACGTCGACGATGCCGGTTTGAATGTCGGCGCGATTCATGCGATTTGGGTGTTGGCAGCACATGGCAAATGGTCGAGTAATTTGGTAGCTGCAGCCATGCACCATCCGAGTGCTGGTGTCGTTCGAAACGCAGTAGCTGCTGCTCTGCCGAACGAGGGTACTGCAGCACAGATCCTCGATGCCAAACTGTTGGGAGCCGAAGATGCACAAGTAAAATTGGCGGCCCTCTTGAAGTTGGCGGATTGCCCTGCTGGCTCACCTGGTGTGGCAGAGGCGATTCTCGCCAGTTCCGCGTCCGCGACCGATCGCTGGCTTTTGGATGCCTGGACTAGTGCTGCGGCAACGCATGCAGCGGATCTGCTGCCCCGATTTGCATCGCAAAAGGACAGTGTTTCGAACGAACTCGCTGGCCGGTTGACGATCGTCGCGGAGCATGCGGCGAGGAACAAGCTCAAGGCCGATTCGATGGCCGCATTAATCGAATCGAAATCCAATCCGCAAGTCATCTCCTGTGTGATTTCTGGATTGGTGCGTGGTTGGCCGAAGGATTACCGCATTGAGTTGTCGGACAAAACCAGTGATGCCTTTGTCGCTAATTGGTTGTCGGGAGATTTGCCGCTGGATGTGAAGGGGCAAGTCATCCAGTTGGCGGGTTCTCTGGGGGTACGAAAACTCGAAGAAGCAGTCGGAAAGATCCGTACGGAATTGCTCACGATGGTCAATGACAATCAGTTGGATCCGGCACAGAGATTGGCTGCTGCCAAGCAGATGATCTTGCTCGAGCCTACCAGCGAGAGAGTTCTGGAATCGTTGTTGTCGCAAGTCAACGCGCAATCGACCCCGGATTTCGCCGCTGGAATGGTAGCCGCACTCGGGGGCAGCAAGGTGAACGGACTGGTCGGCAAGTTGCTTGTGCAATCGCAATCCATGCCCCCTGATTTTCTTCGAAACAGCATTCGCATGATTCTAGGGCGTCCTGAGATGACTCGCGAGTTGATCGAGGCGATCGAAGGAGGCAAGCTTAGCGTCAATGACCTGCAACTGGATCAGCGGCAGTTACTTCGAGATCACCCGGATGCCAAGATCCGCGAAAAAGCGATCGCGATGATGAAGAATAGCGGAGGGATTC
>VGZN01000712.1 GCA_016872635.1 Planctomycetota bacterium
TGTCCGCCGGCGGAAGATAATGCGTGCGGCCGTCCAAGCGTTCGGGAAGTCCCCTGACATCGCTGGCCTCAAGCTGAGAGCAGCGGAGGTCGATGAATCCCCACCCATTTTCAATGGCGAGCTGCTTGACCAGGCTTGACTTCCCCAAGCCTCGATGTCCCCAGATGAATGGGGTTATCCCTGACTCCTTGCATAGTAAAACAGCTTCCTTGATCGTGCTGATTTTGGCCATGATTTCGCGCCTCGGATTGGTGGTAAGTGCCCCGGTGGCCTGTCGGCAAGCCAGCTTGGGTTTTGAGGCAAGGCACTATCGCGCCCGGCCCGCAATCGATTCAGCGCAAATTCGTTGTCCCGGTCTGGAAATTCAGCGAAAAACCCATTCCCTATGACATTACCCGAACGCCTTTTCATCCGGATCCTGTTTGAAGGGTGGCGGGAGGCCTCTTGGAGAGGAGAACAATTGAATCAGCGGCATTTGATATGTTACATCAAACGATTGAATACTCTTGCCAAAACAATAGATGGTTAAAGAATCCCATTAAAATCTGAATGCGATTGTTTTTTGCTCGAATGCAACTCGTGGATGTGCCATCAGCGTGAATTTGTTTCATTTTCTGGAGTTTCAACCATCATGCTGCAAAAAGTGATTTCCGGTGGCCAAACAGGTGTCGATATTGCCGGGGTGAAGGCTGCCAGGGCGGCAGGATTTGAAACAGGGGGATGGATGCCTTGGGGATACAAAACGGACGAGGGAAATAGGCCAGCTTATCGCCGTGAATATAACATGTTATGCACGCAAGACCGTGATTACCCTACGCGGACAAGGTTGAACATTAGGAATTCATGCGCAACGCTCTTGATCGCAACCAATTTTAGGTCTCAAGGTACCAGATTGACCGCACACATCATTGATGAGCTTGGTAAGCCAAGCAAACAGGTTCAGGTAGATATTAAGCATGATCCCTCAGCCGATCAGATTGAAGAGGTCACAAAGTGGATTCGTGACCACGATTTTAAGGTGCTCAATGTTGCTGGAAATAGCGAAGGGAACTCACCTGGCATCGAAGAATGGACATTCAAGTTGTTGGAGAATTGTTTCACATCGCTGAGAAATCAGCCTTGATGAAAAAGCAGGGGAACACCCAAGTCATGGATTCCACAAAACCGCCTCAGGTTGTCATGCATGTGCCCCATGCGAGCCGGGAAATTCCACCCCAATTCCTTGGCCAATTCCTGCTGGATCAACAGGAATTGGCCAAGGAGATTATCCGGATGACCGACAGTCACACCGATGAGTTGTTTGCCATGCCTCCAAACTTGGCTTCGACTGTTTGCCACGGTGTCAGCAGGCTTCTTGTCGATCCGGAACGGTTTGAAAACGACGACGAAGAACCCATGGCCGCTCGTGGCATGGGTGTCATTTATCAGCGGACTTCCATGCGAACCCCTCTGCGGAATGTCATTTCCAACGAGGAACGCAACGAACTATTGGACCTTTACTACCGTCCTCATCATGCCGAGTTGACCCGTGTCACAAGTCGGGCTTTGGATGCCCATGGCCAATGCCTGATCATCGATGCCCACAGCTTTCCATCACAACCATGGCCTTATGAGATCGACCAATCGCCTAACAGGCCCGAGATTTGCATAGGTACGGATGATTTCCATACGCCCGAGGCTCTCAAAGCCACGGTGATGACACAATTCACGGATCAAGGTTTCTCCGTTGCAATCAACATCCCGTTTTCCGGTTCGCTCGTCCCATCTGCCTTTTACAACAGAGACAGCAGGGTTTCCTCAATCATGATCGAAGTTCGCCGCGACTTGTACATGAATGAGTTGAATGGGGACAAGGCGACCGGCTACCATGAGTTTTTCCAACGGTTCCAGTCGGTACTAAGAAATTTGGCCATGGCATATGTAAGTTAAATAGAATCTGTTTTGAGTAGATTGTCTTGTCCAACATTTTGAAGGAGGGCCTTATTGGCTTTCCGATTGCCGGCGGAATCGCCCTTTTTCGTCGATTATTGTAGAGCAAAATCCATACAGATCTGTAGGATTAATAGCTCTGATAAAAATGCACGATTGATCATATCAAATAGGGCCCCCAGCGGATGCGCGAAGCACTGGAGTTTATGGGTGAATTTTAATGCACCCCACTCACTCCGCCTTCGGCTCCGTTCGGGGCTCTTTTTGTTTCTGTTACGACTCCTGCAAATGTTCCATGATTCACTCGCCCCTCACTCCGCTGGGGGCTCCTAAGCGATGAACGGATCTCAATATGAAGGGCAGACAAAGGCTGACGATGCTTAGGAGCCCTGAACGAAGTGAGGGGCCCTCGCGGACATTCAACAATCTGGCGCCAGTTCATAGGTCACTCGCGCCGTTCGACGCTTCATGGACATGAAAGGGCTAACAGAATGATGGCGGGTGCCGGGGTCTTAAACAACCCAGATATTTGAAGTGCGCTCAAGCGAACTGTATTTCACTCCTCCGGCCCGCCCGCCTCGATCCAGGAGGTCAGGAGGACCTGCGCGGCGATGGCGTCGCGGCGGGCCTTTCGTT
>VGZN01000713.1 GCA_016872635.1 Planctomycetota bacterium
GGAAGTGATTTCGGAAAATGTCCATCCGGAACTCCATCCCAACGATAAACATATAGAGAGCCAACCCTAGCTGCGACGCGGGAAACAGGTAGCTGGAAGTGTCCCTCGTCGTTTGAGTAGGGTCCCAAGGAAACAGCATCTTCTGCCATTCGGGCGCGAGCCACCCGAACAGCGATGGCCCCAGGCAAACCCCTGCGATCATCTCAGCCACCACCTGTGGTTGTCCAAATTTCCAAGCGACAACGCCTACCAAGCGGCATGCTGCGAGGATCACAGCGATCTGAATAAAGAAGTGGATCGCGAGATCTAGATTTTTCATAGCACGAAATCACTGACGGAAAGACAGGGTGCGAAAGCCTTTTTGAGAACATAAATCGCTCGCCGCGTTGCGTTTTGCTCCCATAGGAACTCGCTTGCAACGCGTCGGATTGTAACTCAAATACTTGTTCAAACAAGTATTGTGCAGTCTAGGAATCGGCAGATTTCGTTTGCTAGCGAGCTTTGAACGCCCATTTTTGGAGCAACATGAGACCGCAGGGGTCGAGCTCCGCAAGGAAATTTTTAAGGGTAGATTATCCCCCGAAACAAACGTGTCGGAAACGAATGGTTACCCTCGCGAGTTCTCGCATTCGGAATCTTGAATCCTCTTTTTCGCAAGCGTTGCAGGAGTGCCACAAAGCGCTCCATCAGCCACTAAGGCTAAAAATCATCCTTCATAGTTTCCTACTCCCAGAAACAACAACCTTGAAACCTATCGTCCCGATAGCCATCGAGTTGTGCTACATGCCCCGGGAAACGGCCGCTGCATAAGAAATGGGCAAGGGATCCATTCGCGCCGCCAGGCAGCGGGAGTACTCCCACTTAAAACGCTGTTAGGGACGAAAAATCCGACCTAGTTCTCCACCGTTATTTCTAGCCTAGGCGATGGCACACCATGTGCGATCTCCGGCACCTGTTGGGTCCACTTGGGTGCTTCTCGGGCAAACGCTTTACAGCGAGGAGGGCAAAGCGGACCAGAAATTTGGAAGCTCGCACAGAAAGGAAAACAGCGTGGCTCATTCCATAAGGAACTTCAGGATTGTCCGAGGACCCGCACCCTTCAACAATCGTTCAAATGCTTCAACTCGCCACCCTCGCTCCCCTTGGATGGTCTACGGATCCTATGGCCTATTGGCGTTATACTGGTCGATTATCGCTTCGGTATCTATCTACGACATGCACTTGACCGTGAAATACGCCGGCACTTTAAAGTCGCTCGAGCAAAATCCTGTCGGGCGATGGTTGATGCAATTGGATGCAATCCAACACGATGTGATCCCCGACACAACGTTGTTCCTTTCTTTCAAATTCATGGGAACAGTAACTGTGTTGATGATCTTAGCGATCTTGATCCGACAGCGTGCACGGCTCGGTCATCCCGTTGCTATCGGTGTGACCATATTTCAATTGTCGCTAGCGTGGTACCTCATGTATGGTGAGATTCCCGACAATTGGTTCCTCCAATAGTTGTTTGAGACGGGATGTGGTTGGGATGGGTCATTATCATCCGAACGGTCTGTTACAAAACATTTAAGGTACGCCGATAAACCTTAGCCACCGTTTCCGCCATGGCTCGATCGGAGAATAACGCGCGTTGGCGTTCCCAAGCGTTGGCGCTGAGTCGATGCCATATGAGTCGGTCGTCCACCATCTTCAAAATTGTGTTTGCCAGGCTAGTAGCATCCCTTGGCTCGGCGAGATACCCCTCGATGCCATGCCGAACAACTTCCGGAGTTCCTTCCACCGTTGTCGCAACGACAGGAACTCCTAATGCCATCGCCTCGAGAACGACCATGGGCATTCCCTCGCCGAAGAGACTAGGCAATACCAACGCATCCAACTCACGTATTCGACTCGGGACGTCTGTACTAAAGCCCAACCAGCGCACATGGGACCGAAGATTTAGCCGATCGCTCAACGCGAGGACTTCGCGTTGGTACTCTTCGGTTTCGAAACCACCGATGACGTCCAGTGTGACTTGGGGCCTGATCAATTGGATTTGTTTCATGGCCTCGAGGAGTACCTCGATTCCTTTTCGAGGACGAACCAATGCGACCATCCCCAGTCGCCACTCGCGCTGCTCCATTCGATCCAGCGTCGCGATCGACTCTTGCGTCGCGACTCCGTTAGCAACTTTCGTCAGTCGGTGCCGCGAATAACCTCGCCTCAGCATTTCTCGTCGCAGGGAGTTAGAGACGGTAATGATGTGACTCGCGCTGCGCAGCGCCCAGCCTTCGACCCAATCGTTCACACGGTTAATCCACGCTCGGGTGGAATCGCGTGCTGTCGGAGAGTGAACATGGTAGACCCATGGAATATCTAGTCGCTTCGCCAAGAGCCCCGCAACCATCGCCGATCGCGGCGTATGAGCGTGCAACAGAGATGGCGGATTGGCCTGCAATCGATTCGCCATTCGTGCGACGATTCCCAGATCGGCCCGCCCTCGCATCTCCTCGGTAAATACCGTCGATGGATCCAACCCACAGCAGGCCTCGAACTTGCCGGGTTTCAAACACGCGAACCA
>VGZN01000714.1 GCA_016872635.1 Planctomycetota bacterium
GCGGCTTTCGCGCGCGAGGAACGAGTTTGCCTGGGAGTCTCCTACGATTTCTCTCTTGACCGGATCCCACGCGAGGGAGCGGTTCAAACGCATTGCGATGTTGGACAAGTGGCAGATTTCCAGCATTCGGTTGTGAGTCCAAACATCGGAAATCGGTTGCTTGCGAGCCTTCATTCCTTCGATGAAATTGGCGGTGTGGTTTTCGCTCACTTTGCCGCCGTATACCTTTTCGATCGCATCTTCTGGCAATGGCTTCTCTTTAAGATCCTCGACCGGCTTGCCTGCGATTTTACCTCGGTTTACGAAGAATCGCCCTTCGGTGCCCTCGAATAGAATTCCGTTATCCCCTTCGCTGGTGATGATCATTTCGACATCGTTAGGCATGTCGACCTTGATTTTGAAGCTAGTTGCGGCATTGTACTGATCGTGCACCATCGGATTGCCATCTTTGTACTCGACAGGCAGACTGAACTCGACTGGCGTCACCTTGCTCGGACCAGTTTCGCTGGCTCCGATGGCCCAGCAAGCGATATCGACGTGGTGAGCGCCCCAGTCGGTAAGCTTTCCGCCGGAGTACTCATGCCAGTTTCGGAAAGAATAGTGAGCGTTGCTAAAGAGTGGCACGCCGCCTCCGTAGCCTTCGCGCAGTTCGGGGAGCGCTCGATATTCGACCTTGGGAGCAGGTCCTAGCCAAAAGTCCCAATCCAACCCCTCAGGTACAGGCACTACAGGAATCACTGGCGATGCTTCCATACCGTTGATGCCACAGGTAACTCGCTGCACCTTGCCAATACGTCCATTCTGTACCAAAGCAACGGCTTGCAAGAATCGAAGATCTGATTCCGTCCTTTGCATGGTTCCGACCTGGAAGACTCGCCCTGTTTGTTTGACAGTCTTTTCGATCAGCTTGCCTTCGTCGATCGTTAGGGTTAAAGGCTTCTCGCAGTAAACGTCCTTGCCAGCCAACATCGCTTCAACCGCGATCTTGGTATGCCAGTGGTCCGGAGTTGCGATCATCACCGCATCGATATCTTTGCGGTCCAGGATCTTTCGGTAATCCTTGTACGCGTCTGGTTTCTTCTTTTGAGCCTTTTCTGTTTTCTCAACATTGGCACCGAGCACGTTCGCATCGACATCTGCTAGCGCCGCAAAATCCGCAAACTTGAAGGACTTGCTTGTAATAGTCCAACCTTGATTCCTCAATCCGATGGTCGCGAACACGGGGCGGTCGTTCGGCGATAGATACCCCGCCGCTCTCGATACAGAAGGGTACAAAACCGCTGCTGCCCCGGTCGTTGCTACCCCTTTCAGAAAACTGCGGCGAGCCGTGCTGCGGGTTGAGTGTGTTGAATCGGATTTCATCGACGTTATCCTCATTGAGAAATTTTTCATCGGTAAAGGCATCGCGTCAGGGAGCAATTTGCACGCGCTCGCCTCGATCAGCCTCCACCGGTTCATCGCCGTGTGCAAGTACCGCTTGTACCTTCAAAAACCACACGGACTCTCGCCACGATGATAACTCGATTCGATCCCCTTTGCACTACCTCGCCAGGCTGTTCCCAGCGAAACAACTTTTTCGATTATGATGTCGCCAAACCGCCGAGATCACGCCGTAGCCCGCTGGCAGGAGACTCAGTCCGCTGGCAGGAGACTCAGTCCGGCCGGTAAACGGATTCCTCGTTCTAACGATTATTTCAAAAACTTTTTGCGAGTCCCCTTGGGACTGGAAAGCTTCCCGCAATCATGAACCGTTTTCCAATCCGATTTCCAATATCCAGTTTTAAAAGCACCGCGATTGCTCTGTCGTCGATCGCTCTCCTTGCGATCATCGCGTTCTGTTTCGTGCCCCTGGAAAACATTACAGCAAAGGACGAACCATCCAAAATGTTACGCCACGTAGTACTCTTTAAGTTCAAGGACTCCTGCTCGTCGGAAGATGTGCAGAAGGTCGTCGATGCGTTTCGGGGTCTGAAGAGCAAAATCCCCGAGGTCGCGGCGTTCGAATATGGAACCGACAATAGCCCAGAAGGATTGGCTAACGGATTTACCCACTGCTTTTTGATCACGTTCAAAACCGAAGCAGACCGCGCTGTCTACTTGCCACATCCAGCGCACAAGGCTTTCGTCGACGTGCTCAAACCGCACTTGGAAAAAGTCCAAGTCATCGATTATTGGGCAAAGGATTAGGTTTCGGGGTCAACGGTACCCCTTGAGATAAATCGATCTCCGGCTTCGACCATTGGTCCTTGGTCGCCGCGATTTCGACGAGTCGCTTGAGTTTGGAGTTAGCGCTAGGTTCACCAAAGTTTTCTCGTCCTGGCGCGCTGCCCCAAAGGATTCTAGGTCCACCGCGAGTAGCTATCTCCAACTTCCACTTCGCAACACCGTTTTCTCGCGATGGATAAACGTAAACGCTCGTCAACCTTGCGTCGCTTCGTATCGGTGCGAGCAAACGGCACAGCAGCACCGCATCCTCAATTTGAGAATCACCCAACGGTGTACCCACCCGTCGGTACTCCGAGACGCGAATATTCTTTGCGTACACAAGCAAGTA
>VGZN01000715.1 GCA_016872635.1 Planctomycetota bacterium
TCCAAGCTCACTCTGGCGACCGAGTTGTTGCATCAGCAGTTGTATGTAATCGGACGAGATATCGAGTCCAAGCACGGAAATTTGTTAATGGCGTATGGTGCCAAGAAAACGTGCGATCCCGATGGTTGTGCAGTCAGTCTGTACTCGTTTCGATTGGCTGGTGGTTACAGGCTTACCTTCCGAGGATTCGGAGTTTTCATCGGTTTGAATCGGATAGGTGGTCTGTTCATGTATCGATATCACGTCGAGCCGCGATGGATGCCAACCGCGAGATTCGAGCCGATCGCTTGGCTACCGAAGCAAATGCCAAGTACGCGGAAGGTCCGCAGTTCGCAGTACGGCGATGCAATGGAGTTGGTGACTCAAGTATTTGCTTTCTTCTGGAATTACGAAAGCTGGGTGCGTGATCGGTATGGAAAGCACTATCGCATCGGTCAACTCGCCGCATTCCAGAGATTCGGGAACAACGTTGTGCATTGGGATACGCTAAAGGCTTGGGAGGTCTTGTGCTAACGTTAACGAGAGGCTCTACGGTAATCGATCGACGATCCGCCACAAGTGAGTGCTTAGTGGTCGGCAAGGAGAGTGTGGGCAAGTCGCAGTTGATTAGCAGCTTGGTCCGAACGTCTGCTGGCGAAACCAACTTTCGAGGCTCGACCGTAACGGTCCAGCGTTACCGAGGCCGCGAACGAACCTATGTCGATACTCCTGGTATTCTCCGCAAGTCGGACACTCGAACGACGGCCTTGGCTCTTGATGCGCTCGACGAATCCGAAACGGTCCTGCTAGTCGTGCAAGCGACGACGCTGGATGACGATCTTCGTGAGATGCTTCCGTTAGTGGTTGGCAAACGAGGCGTTGTCGTTGTGACCTATTGGGACAAAGTCGCTAGTGGGGATACTGCCAACAAAGCGCTAGCAAGAATAGCTGAAGATGCCGGTGTACCCTTGATTGCGGTCGATGCTCGACGGTTAACGCCAGAATGTCATGCTCGAATAGAAAATTGCTTGTTGGACCCAAAGCCGTTCATCAAGAGCTCGTTGACGAAGTTCGCAGGTTGGCGAATTGAACCCAAGGCTGGACTGTTGGAGCATCGGCTTCTCGGACCGGTACTAGCCATCCTATTGTTGTTTCTCCCCGCATTGGCGACCATCTACGGGGCGAATCGAATTGCCGACTTCCTGAGTCCGATTGTTTCTTCCTATGTCGACGTCGCAATCGCTTACGTAAATACCCATGCTCATCCCTGGTTGCAAATCCTCCTCACAACCAAGCAAGGAGACTTTGGTTATGGTTTGCTCAACATGGGACCTTTCCTGTTTGTCTGGGCGTTGCCGACGGTCTTATTGTTCTCGGTAATTCTGGCCGTTTACAAAGCGACCGGATTGGTCGACAGAATGAACTGGGCGCTTCATCCGCTGATGCGTCCGTTGGGATTGAGCGGACGCGATGCTGTTCGGGTCTTGATGGGGTTCGGCTGCAACGTACCTGCTGTGATTAGCACCCGGGCGTGCAGTGGATGTTCGCGCGGGCAAGCCATGTCGGCGATTGCCTTTGGAGCCGCATGCAGCTACCAACTTCCAGCTACATTGGCAGTGCTGACGGCAGCGGCCACAGCGACCAAGACCAGCGCCGCATGGCTGACATTTGTGTTTCTTGCTTATCTGTTCTGCACAACCGCACTGTATTTGCGATTGACTGCATCGAAGGAATCACGGAGTTCACTAAACGTTTTGATGACACCAAGTCGCTCATTCATGCAATGGCCCAGCTTATCGGCACTTTGGCGTGAGATGTCTCCTACGCTGAAGCAGTTCTTCTGGCAAGCCATGCCCATTTTTGTGCTCATCTGTGTGACTGCTTCGCTGATGGCCAAGTTTGGCGTACTCGACGCGATGTCACAGATTCTCGGACCAGTTATGGGCCTTTTCAATTTGCCATCGGAGTCAGCGCTGCCGGTCGTTTTGTCATCAATTCGCAAGGATGGTATCTTTTTGTTCGCTGCCGAGGATGGGTTGGCATTCCCCATGACCTCCGCTCAAACTCTCACGGCCGTTTACTTAGCAGGTGTGCTGTTACCCTGTTTGGTCACAGCACTCACCATCGCGAAAGAATCTTCATGGAAGCAAACCAGCGTGCTGCTTGCTAGACAAGCAGCCTATGCCATCTTGTTTTCGCTCGTACTCGCCTGGGGCGGCCGATACTTCCTCTAATTCAGATATAGAATTGAGCTCCATGAAGAAATTACCTGTAACGGTTCTCTCCGGTTTCCTCGGTGCAGGCAAAACAACGTTGCTCAATCATGTCCTATGCAATCGCCAGGGATTGCGTGTCGCCGTGATTGTCAACGACATGAGCGAGGTGAACATCGACGCTCAGTTGATTGCCGGTGGCGATGCCAGATTGAGTCGAACCGACGAGAAGCTGATCGAGATGACAAACGGATGTATCTGTTGCACGCTTCGCGAGGACTTGCTCGTCGAAGTTGCTAACTTGGCCAAGGAAGAACGCTTTGATTATTTGCTGATCGAATCGACGGGTATATCCGAG
>VGZN01000716.1 GCA_016872635.1 Planctomycetota bacterium
CTGCGGGGGACCAAGGGGGCGGGTGATCGCTCGCTTGTGCAGGGATCAAGAATCCGTACCTAGCCGAACCCATGATGAAATTCGACGCGAAGTTGGTTATGCTACTCGTGTCCAACAAAAACGAAAGATTCGACCAGTTCGTAGCTCTCTCCTAAAGGATGAGTTCCATGTTTGGAAAAAAGAAAAGCAAAGACGAAGCGGACGCACAGCCAGTTGAGAAGGCATCAGCGAAAGCGAAAAAGTCGAAAGCCGGCGGAAACTTCAACGCTCAAGAGTTCATGCTCTACCACGCCGAGAAATTCGTTTTCGGTTTGATTGCGTTGTTAGCTCTCGGCTTGGTCTATCTTGGTGCGACAACCCCATCGTTCGACTCCACAAAGGATCCCCAAAAGCTGTCGTCGACCTCGCGTGAGACACTCACGAAGATCAAAGAGAACCACTGGGATGCAATCAAGAACGAAGAAGCCCGCGTAAAGGGGGTGACAGATGTCAGCTACACCGAACGATCGGTAGAGACCACCAAAAAGATTCCAACGGACATCTACAAGCCCGAGATCCCGCGGCCAGGTTCGCGGATTACCGGATTCCGTACGGACCCCGCTTTGCTCGCCCCGATCAACCTTCACTCGAATTACTACTTTGGACCGATCGTCGTTGGTAATGCCAATCAGCAGCTGGTCGATGACCTGAACAAGTTGCCGGATGCGAAAGTGAAAGAAGAGAAGGAAAAAAAAGAAAAGGATAGCAAGGGTGGTCGTGGCGGTTTACCACCAGGCTATGGTGGCGAAGGTGGTGGTCCTCCAGGCATGGGAGGTGGGCCTCCGGGAATGGGTGGCGGCAAATCTGCCGAGAACAAAGATGCCAAACGATACCTGGCTACAGGATATGACCTCGGCTTCCCGTCTCACACACTGGCTGCCCCGAGCGACAAAGACAAGGAAAAGGATCCCAAGAAGAAGCTAGTTGGTCCTCGAGATATCGGCTTCGTTTCCGTGGTGGCGTTGGCTCCACACCAGGATTTGGAAAAGGAATATAAGTCCAAGTTAGCCCCCGGTGGAAACCTCGTCCCGGGGCGTGATACTCCCAATTACGTCGGCTATGAAGTCGAACGAGCCGACGTGACTGATGATCCTAACAAGGAATTGCAGGAATCCGATTGGACAGCACTGCCGAACGCAGGGTCCGAACGGATTCGCGAAATGGCCAAGAGCGTTTGGGTTGGTAGCAACCAAGAAGTTGCACAAGGGGATTGGGTGTCCTCCGGAATATCCATGCCTATTCCGCCGGTGTTGCTCAAGGATTATCGAGCGTTCGCATCCCATCCAGACGTACCAAGCCTTGGTCAGACCGTTTCGGCGATGCCATCGGGTGGCGGCGGCATGTTGGGCGGAATGCCCGGTGGCGGGCTGCTAGGAGGTTTTGGCGGTTTCGGCGGGAATAATGACGATGGTGGGAGTACCGCTGGTGCGGCGCCCCCAGGGGCCGGAGGTGGTGGACCTCCGGGATACCCGGGTGGAGCTGGTGGAGCGCCTCCAGGTTACACCGGTGGCGGGACAGGAGGTGGAGCACCTCCTGGATATGGCGGTACGGGAGGCGGAGCACCTCCAGGATACACCGGCGGCGGCACTGGGGGCGGAGCGCCTCCGGGCTACGGTGGAACAGGTGGTGGACTCGGCGGCCTTGGTGGATTCGGAGGCATGGGAGGCATGGGTGCCGGTAGCAGTGGTCCTCCACCGGCCGAAGCGCCCAAGGAATTGCCATCCACCAAGTACAAATTGGTGCGATTGTACGATTTCGAGACGAAGCCGAACCGAGTCTATCGGTATCGGGTTCGATTGTTGATGTATGACCCTAATTTTCCAGAGGCAGCCAGCATTCAGCCACGATCCGCAGCATTGGACGCTTCCAATGGGACACTAAAACGCGTTCAAGAATTGCTCGACAAAGAGCGTCGTGATCGAGAAGCGTTCAAACCCTTCAAGGATAAAGACGGCAAAGATACTGTCTTCAAACGGAACTCGCTCCGAAAGAGCGATTGGTCGGTTGCTTCCAAGCCTGTTGCGACTCGCCGTGTCACCGAGGGTTATGTTTCTGAAGCGAATATCTCGTATTCACGAGGCAAGGAAAATCGCTTGTTCGAGAACAATCCGCCACGGGCAGATATTGTTGTAGCCGAGTACGACCCCAAGTTGGCATTGTTCGTTCCGCGGAAGGACAAAGCAGAGCGTGGGTACGTCTTTGGTCTACCGTCGCGCGATGCGGGTAGGGAAGTACCGTTCGATGTGATTCATCCTATTACCAAGCTCATCAAGGCGCTCGATAGCAAGAAAGAGTCCAAGACGCTTGCGACGTTGATCGATATCGACGGAATGGTGAACCTAGAGATGAAGCTATCGAAGGACCCATACCTGAGAACGGGTAGTGAAGCGGTCGCCTACGACCCAGAGTCTGGGCGGTTGATCGTGATGCGTGAGTTCGATGACTTTACAAGGTTTGGTATGCATTCGGCCCCTGACAAGCCTGCTGTTGGTCCCCTGGGTGGCGGCATG
>VGZN01000717.1 GCA_016872635.1 Planctomycetota bacterium
TGCAATACCCACCACTTTGCCGTCGGTAATTGCAGGTCCGCCGCTATTGCCAGGATTGATGGCGGCATCGATCTGCGTACGCAGTGCACCACCCGCGAACTCCACACGGGATACGATTCCCTTAGTTACCGAGAGTTGATCCCCGCCGATAGGGTATCCATAAACCGTCACATCGCTTCGAACGCGGGGTAGTCCTTCATCGAGGGGTAGCGCGGTACGTCCTGCTAAGATCGATTCATCATCCAGTTTCAGAACAGCAAGATCGACGCTGTAGCCGATCGATTCCACCGTAGCACCGATACGTTGATCGGATTGATCCGGCTGGATGTAAATTTGACTTGCATAACGCACAACGTGCGCGTTTGTTAAAATCCGGTTTCCCTCAATGAGAAAGCCAGTCCCGGAAACATCCGCTGGCTTTGCCTTGTTCCATGGTTGAAGAAAGTCGGGATTTCGTGTGGTGGCCGTGATCTTGAAAAGAATATCCCGAATCGGTTTTTCGATATCTTGGGCTCCAGCCCAGGACAACAAGAACATCCACGTACCAACTGTTGCGATGAGGATTTTCATTGGCGAGACCCTGACGACAAAACAGCGAGTGAAAGAGGCAATTCGATTCCAAGGGAATAGCCTAGTAGTCTAATCCTTGGAGGTTGGTTACAAACATTACGAAAGCCTTCGATTTAGTGATTGTATCGTACTTTCCTTCAGAGAGGCACGCCGGCAACGAAGGTTCCATAGAGGCCCGATTTTCTCAAATCAGAGCGTCGCAGGATGCCAGGTGAACTCACCTGAATGAGGAACCTAAGCCGTTCTCGCATGATGCATTCGTTCTTTGTCACGTTGAATTTCGTTGTCTGATTCCATGGCACATAAAGTTATGACTAAGAGATTTTGTGTTCTCGCTGTTGTCACCTCCCTCATATTCTTCTCGGGGGCTGTATTTTCCCCTAGTGCGACAGATGCGATTGCCGATGAACTTTGGATTGTCCGAGGAGGACAGTCGGATGGGTGTGTTTTGGTCGCGGATACAGCCAGTCAATCCGAAAAGGATGCGTCGGTTGATCTCCAGGATGCTATCTATAAGATGACGGGCGCAACGATCCCGATCATCGCCGTTCCATCGCAAGTACAGTCGCGGCTGGATTCTGACAAGCCAGCATTGATCGTCGGCGATTTGGCGTTCTCTGTGGAGCCTGGTTTACGCGCATCACTTCAGGCTTTGCAAAAAAAGCCGCCGATTCTGCGAGCAGACGCGATCGTCCTACGCCGCGTGGCAAATCGAGTCTACATCGCGGGAAGCAATCCCGAGTCACATGCGTATGCCGTCTCGGAGCTCCTGCATCGATGGGGATGCCGTTGGTATTTGCCAACCATGATTGGCGAATGCATCCCAGAATCGACCGATTTGAAAGTCGAGAATATCGATTACTGCTATGCACCACCCTTCGAGGTTCGCAGGTACTGGCTGTCCTGGCTCGGCGATACTACGAGCAAATCGGAGTTCATGAGGCATAACTTTTTCAACGACCTCAGCGTACCCAACGGCCATATCCTCGGTCAGTACACCAAGGAACTGGTGCCTCCTGGCAAGTCGATGTTCAATGTTCCGATTGCCGAAGACAGGACAGCGCAGCATGTGGCAGAACAAGTTCTCGCGAAATTCACCGAAGGACAAGATGTGCAATTGGGGATGGAGGATGGCATTTATGAATCGGACTCACCCATCGACAAGGAGTTGATCGCACTGCAGTTTGACAAGTACTTTCAAACCCAATCGTATACCGACGCCTTCATGACCTTTTACAACAAGGTAGCGAAGATTCTTCAGGATAAAGCACCTGCCAGCAATTCCCATATCGGCTTTCTTGCCTATTCCAATATTACCCTCCCCCCGCTGCGCATTAACAAGGCCGAGAAGCCCCTTGTCGCATATCTCGCACCCATCGATTTTGATCCCATTCACTCGATGGATGATCCTCGGTCCGCATCGCGACGAGAGCTCAAAGAGATCATGTATCGTTGGTCTGAAATCATGGAGGGACGGCTTGTTATTTATGACTACGACCAGAGCATGCTCGTGTGGCGAGATATTCCGAATCCATCGCATCAAGCGTTTTCAAAGGATGTTCAGCACTACCGCAAGGCGGGAATCCTCGGCGTCGACACCGAAAGCCGTGGGGCCACTGCAACCACGTTTTTGAATCTTTATGTACGAGGCCAATTGTTGTGGAATCCGGATCAGGACGTCCAAACGCTTCTCGACGAGTTCTACCCAAAGTTCTATGGGCCCGCTGCCGACCCCATGAAAAGGTTCTGGACTGATGTTTACAACGCTTGGGAAAACACGTTGGTGTCGGAGCATGAGTACTTTGTTGCACCGGCTATCTACAGCCCGGAATTGATCCGATCGCTCCATGAGCACTTGAAGCAGGCCGAAATGCGGATTCAGCCGAGCTTGGAGAAATCCGACCGTAATTCGAAGCTGTACGTCGAGCGAATGCGATTCGCGAGGAAACAGTTTGACCTATTGGAAGCC
>VGZN01000718.1 GCA_016872635.1 Planctomycetota bacterium
ATTTGCATCGTTCCCTCTCCAAACACACCTTCGCCAAGTCCTCGCGCCGGCATCGGCGAGCCTTGTAGCTAGCGTCATTCCGATCGCTGCGTGCTCCACCTACTTCTTATTTCGCTTTGCCGAAGCACGCGGTTGGACTCGTTCTCCCCAACGGATGCTCGTCGCACTGGCTTTGGCCCTGTCGATCATGCAAGCCGTATTAGGAATGAAGCTTCAATGGATTTCCGGAAACTCCTATTGGATCGGGCCCGCCATCGATGTCGCTGCTTGCCTGCTCGTTCTGGGTTGTATCCAATCAAGTTGCATGACTGTCCTCAACCACATCGGCGTCGCCTCGCTGGGAAGCCATGCATACACAGTCCGCGCGGCAGGTTCCGCCGGCTATATGGTTGCCGTGATGCTCATGGGGTTCCTGGGAGGTTCCCAGCTGGAGGTCTCCGAACGGCATCTTTTTGTCGGGTCCGCTTGCAGTACCCTCCACGCAATTTTTGCTGGTTTTAGCTTTGCATTTGTCCGTTGGATGCCGGAACCATCCAACCCAACTGCACCATCCATCCCAGCCAATACGATGGCGACATCAACGACTAGCACCACACCAACTAAAAGCTCCACATCGATTCACGTGGCAAGTTCATCCCATTGCCATAAGCTGGAATGGTGGTGCTTGCTCCTGCTGGTATGGATGATTGCGATGTGCGAGATGTCGTACGGTCTGTACTCACACGAGTTTTTAACCTCAACGTATGGTGCTTGGGGGTACTTTGTTTTCGCGACCGCGATCGCATTGGAGATTGGCCTTCTTCTCGCTATGCCGCGGCTGAACGCGCTGAAGCAGCGCTTGCTCTTCGTGGGGCCCCTAGGTTGGATTTTTCTATTTAGCGGCTGCCTTTTAGCGATAGCTGGTTGGTACCCCATGGGCTATTTCGCATTGGCCCTCGCGCTCAACTGCCCATTCCAAGTCTCTGCCAATGAGCATGCTCATCGCATGAAACCAAGTATCATGGGAGTTGCATCGATGACACTCGCGCAATCCTTAGGTTATGTCACTGCAACCTTCATTGCGGCTTGGGCCACAGGAACCGGTACCGGACCACAACGACTTTGGATGACCATGTGGTTCGTCTCCATCATCGCTATGATACTTGCTCTCTGGAAAATGAATCGAGATCGCATCGATGCGATAACAGCAGTTACTCGCTGAACCGAGCGTGACAACGCCGCTTACCGTGCAATCACGCTTTCCAGATCTTTGCTGTTGCCCGCCCAGCATATGGCGCTGTTGCATTCCTCTTATCGACAATCAGCTTTGCCTTAGACACGATGCGATCGTAATCGAACGCCGAATGATCCGTAGCGATCAGTACGCAGTCCAGACTCTGAAGGAACTCCGGCGTTAATTCTTGACTCGACAAGTCAGGAACATCGAACGACCGCATGCGTGGCAAGTTGGGGACATGTGGATCGCTGTAAGTGACAACGGCCCCTCGATGTGAGAGTAATTCCATCAATTTGAAACTGGGGCTTTCACGAGGGTCATCAATATTCTTTTTGTAAGCGACACCTAGCACGCAAACCCTGGACCCCTTGATCGGCTTTCCTACGTCGTTGAGAGCCTCAGCTACCCGATCGACGACAAACAGCGGCATCGCCGTGTTGATTTCACCAGCGAGTTCGATAAACCGGGTCGGCATCTCATGACAGCGAGCCAACCAAGTCAAATAAAAAGGATCAATGGGAATGCAATGACCACCCAGTCCTGGCCCCGGATAAAAGGCCTGAAATCCAAATGGCTTTGTTTTAGCCGCATCAATGACATCCCAAATATCCAAACCGAGTTTGGTAAACAGCAACTTCAACTCGTTCACCATCGCAATATTGACGCTGCGGTAGGTGTTCTCCAAAATTTTGCACGCTTCGGCGATTTCACACGAAGTGACCGGGACGACTTGATCCATCACCCGTCCATACAACGACAATGCTCGCGCCGAGCTTTCAGGATCCATCCCTCCGACAACCTTGGGGATCGATTGCGTTGAAAATTGCAAATTCCCAGGGTCTTCCCGTTCGGGACTGTAGGCCAGAAAGTAATCTTTGCCACATACCAAACCGGTCCGATCGAGGATGGGTTTGACCACGTCGCGGGTGGTTCCCGGGTAGGTGGTGCTTTCCAAAACGATTAACTGCCCTGGACGTAAAACCTGTGCGATCGATTCGCTGGTGCGTTCAATGTAGGTGAGATCTGGATCGCGACTGCGATTCAATGGGGGTAGGCACACAAATGAGGATGTTATCGGGCTCGCCTAATCGCGATAAATCCGCTGTAGGTTGGAATGATTGGGTCTCTAGGGCTTTGGGTAACCAAGTTGCATCGAGATGCTTGATGTAGGACTTGCCCGAAAGAAGGCTGTCCACCTTTTTCGTGTCGACGTCGAACCCCCAAACCATGGATCCAGAATTGCAAAAGCTCCGTACCAGTGGCAATCCGACACACCCTCCCCCG
>VGZN01000719.1 GCA_016872635.1 Planctomycetota bacterium
GGAACGATGTATCAAGGAACCGTGTCGCTCAACACTCCGATGCTCTACGCACTGGCGTTCATCTTCTTGTTCACGATCGGTGGCTTGACAGGTTTGCCACTCGGTGCTCTCGCCACAGACATGCACTTGCACGATACCTACTTCGTGGTCGCCCACTTCCACTATGTGATGATGGGCGGCACCCTTGTTGCGTTCTTAGGTGGATTGTTCCACTGGTGGCCAAAAATGACCGGAAAGATGTTCAACGACACCTTCGGCATGATCTCGGCCGCGATCGTTTTCGTTGGTTTCAACCTGACATTCCTTCCTCAGTTTGTGCTCGGCACGCGAGGTATGCCACGGCGTTACGCGACCTATCTTGAAGAGTTCCAAGACTTGCATCGTCTGTCCACGGTTGGTTCTCTCACCCTGGGCATTGGTCTGTTTGTTGCCTTGTTGGTGCTGCTGCACTCGTTGTTCTGTGGTCGTCGTGCCCCCACGAATCCTTGGGGCGGTGCGACCTTGGAGTGGGAATGCTCGTCGCCACCTCCACACGATAATTTTGCTTCCGCTCCGACCGTTGGTGATCCATACGATTTCAACGCAATCGAGTACGATGCGAAGCAAGGTGGCTACGTCAAGAAGTCGTAGTCGCCTCCTCACTGAAATCCCTACACCATCTCTTTGTTGAAAAATGACTGCAATCCAAGAGACCGCACACGAATCCGAGCACGCTCAGGATCATCATCACGACCATCCTGCATGGCTAGCGCACCACTTCGACGACGCTGAACAGCAATTCGATGCGGGTAAGCTTGGAATGTGGTTGTTCCTCGTTACCGAAGTCCTTTTCTTTAGCGGTATGTTCTGTGCGTATTCGCTCTATAGAAACCGAGACCCACAGGTTTTCGAGTTTTGCAGTCGGTTCCTCAACGAAAAGCTTGGAGCGATTAATACCGGGGTTCTCCTGTTTAGTTCGTTGACGATGGCTTGGGCAGTGCGCGCAGCCCAGCTCAGGCAACATAAGCTGTTGGTTGGAATGCTCGGTGCGACGCTCGGTTGTGCTGCGATCTTTTTGGGAGTCAAAGCCGTCGAGTACAGTCACAAGTGGGAGTTGGGGTTGTTGCCTGGCAAGTTCTATGTCTCGCAGATTCCAGGTGCCGCTCATGGTGACCATGGATATCTGGGAAGTCTCTGCGTGGTTCCCTTAATCCTGACGATTATCGCCGCGGTTTACTATGTTTACTCGATCGCGACGATGAGCAAGTTCCACCAGCAGGTCGCTGGTCCGGTCTTTGTGGCTGGGCTTTGCTTCTTTGGTGGCGTCATGCTGGGGACCACCTTGGAAGCGGAAGAGGCCAAGCATCATGCTGCCGAACATGCAGCCCATGAACATGCGGTACCCGGTGAATCGCACGATCATTCCCAGGATCATTCTGCGGGAGAGTTACTTCCGGAGAACAAGGGAGGGGAGGTAGTTGCGCTGGGCCACAAATCGATCGAAGATGTAAGGGTGATGAAGGAAGAGTTGACAACGCCTGACGCGAGTGTCAACCAGAAGAGCATGGCTGGCTTGTTTTTTAGCATTTACTACTGCATGACGGGCGTTCACGCGGTCCACATCATCGGTGGTATGCTTGTGATCACATGGTTGATCGTAAAAGCGGCTCGAGAAGAATTTCACGACCAGTATTTTGGACCCGTTGATAACGTGGGATTGTACTGGCACTTGGTCGACTTCATCTGGATCTACCTGTTCCCACTCCTTTACTTGATCACGTAGAAGATTCTTTCGAGCTGCCGCCAGCGAGTTGTAGCAGATCTTGTGAAACGGGTGGTGTCTTCAGCTCGTTGTAAAGATCCTCAGTCCTCATTGGTCGGTAAAGCATTCCCTCAAAATTGGTAATTGGAAATGGCTCACAACGCAACACATACGGAACACGGAACAGACCATGGAACAGGGCACGGACACGATGCCCATGGGCACCACGCTGGGTTTTCCCACCCCATGCCTATTTGGATGCTTTTGGCAGTCTTCTTTGCTCTTTTGGCACTGACTGGTCTCACGGTTTATCAGTCCCAGTTCGACTTGGGCAATGCAGAAATTTGGCTGTCGTTGACAATCGCAACCGTCAAAGCTGCTCTGGTTATTTTGTTTTTTATGCACTTGTTGTGGGATAAGCCACTCAATGCAATCGTCATTTTAGGTAGTTTGATTTTCGTCGCATTGTTCTTGGGGTTCACCCTCATGGATGCGGAAGGCTATCGAGAGAATTTGATTTACAAGTCGACGGTCAAGGCATCGCAGCCGGGTGCAAAAGGCGATGAGATTGACAACTAAGTAATGTTGGTCTGTCTCTTTTGCGAATACTTAACACGGTTTAGCTATTTGGCTCAGCCGTTTTTTATTTACCAAATGCGGAATGCATGCGGATTCGTGATTCGATCGATGCGTGCCGGTTGGATGAGGATCCCAATCGCAACTCGGAGTTCTATCGCTTCGAATTGAGGAT
>VGZN01000720.1 GCA_016872635.1 Planctomycetota bacterium
TCCCCCTCCGGCGAGCCATACACTGAACGCGCGATTGTGGTGATCGCGTCCATCATTTCCACCTTGGACCATCGGTGTGCGTCCAAATTCACCACCCCAAATGACAAGCGTATCTTCGAGCATGCCTAGGCGTTTAAGATCCTTGATCAGCGCCGCGCTCGGTGTGTCTGTTGTGTTTGCATTATTCTTGACATCGGCAGTTAGGTTCCCATGCTGGTCCCATGCCTCATGGAACAATTGAACAAAGCGTACGCCGCGTTGGAGTAGTCGGCGAGCTAGCAAACAGTTGCGGGCAAAGGTACTTTCCTTTGCATCTTTAACGCCATAAAGCTCCAGTGTTTCCTTGGGTTCGCTTGCAAGATCCATGAGCTCCGGCGCGCTCGTCTGCAGCTTGTAGGCCAGTTCATAGCTTAGGATCCGGGCCGCGATTTCAGGATCTCCCAATTGCTCTTCTGCGATACGATTCAGCTGAGAGAGCGTGTCGATCGAGTCGCGTTGGATCTGATTGTCGATTCCTTTGGGATTTGAAAGGTAGAGCACAGGATCCCCGGCGCTTCGAAAGGGAATTCCTGCATACGTGGTGGGAAGGAAACCACAACCGTAGTTGCTTGCACCCCCGCTGGTCCCTTTGGCACTGGTCAGTACGACGAATCCTGGCAGATCGCTCGCTTCGGAGCCGAGTCCATACAGGGTCCAACTCCCCAGGCTTGGCCGTCCAAATTGCTCAGAGCCAGTGTTCATTAAAATCTGCGCTGGTGCGTGGTTGACGGCGTCGCTTTGCATGGAGCGGATCAAGCAGATATCGTCGGCGATTTCGCCGATCTGAGGTAATACCTCGCTGAGCTGCATACCGCATTGCCCGCGCGGAGAGAACTGGTACTTTGGCCCAAGGAGTGCGGAATTTGGATTGATGAAGGCTGCGCGGTAGCCTTTGAGCAACTCCTGGGGGGGTAGCTGCCCGTTCCTTTTGGCAAGTTCCGGCTTGGGGTCGTAGAGTTCGAGTTGGCTAGGTGCACCTGCTTGAAAGATATAGATGACACGCTTCACTTTAGGGGGGAAGTGTGGCTGTTTCGGGGGTAGTGTTTGTTCATCCGGACGAACTGCGGACTGGGCAGAGTTCCCACCCGCGAGCAACTCCATCGCAGCGATTCCAGCTAGGCCAATGCTACAGTCTTTCATGAACCAACGGCGTTTCAACAACGTTCCGTGTGCATTTTTTAGATCGCAATTGATGCTAGACATAGCGTATCGCCTTTTTCCTTGTTTCGGTGCGCAAGCAAGTGGTTAGACCTTTGGTAGGAACCTTGATCGGTTACGCGAGGAGACCTTGGATGACAGTTCCCTCGTCGGTAGGCCCGATCAATCGATTGAAAAGTCCTTGATATTCATAGCCGAATCGATAGGGATCGAATCCGAGCAAATGCAGGATCGTCGCCTGCAAGTCCCTGGGGGTAACTGGGGCTTCGCCGACATAATAACCTATCTCATCCGATTGGCCGTAGGAAGTTCCACCCCGAATTCCTCCACCGGCCATAAGCATCGAGTACGCGTAGGGATGATGATCTCGGCCGAAGAAACCCTTAGAGGGGGTGTCGCGCACGTTGTTTTGGGACATGGGAGTACGGCCAAATTCGCCTCCAAAGACGATGAGCGTCGAATCGAGCAATCCTCGTTGCTTCAAATCTTTGATTAATCCCGAGATCGCTCGGTCTACCTGTTGGCATTTGATGGGTAGAGTTTCATCGATGGATTCTCCTGGCGAAGAACCGTGGTGATCCCAGCCCCAGTCATAGACTTGCACGAATCGAACTCCGGATTCAACGAGCCGCCTTGCAAGCAAGCAATTGTTGGCAAACGTAGGATCGTCCCCCTTATAAAAAATCCGAGGATCGGTTTCCGATTCTGCTTTAGACACAAACCCTGGTTTGGCACCATACATGTCCAAAATGTGTTGCGGCTCTGTTGATAGGTCCATGACTTCGGGTACTGCCAATTGCATTCGGTACGCGAGTTCGAACTGCTCGATGCGGGTAAGGGTTTCAGGATCGCCAATCCGATCGAATTGAGCTTGATTCATGTCTCGCAATGTGGAGAGGACATCCCGCCGCAGCGCGCGGTCGACACCTTTTGGATTCGAGAGGAAAAAGACTGGATCGCCGCTTGTCCGGCATTGAACGCCTTGATAAACCGATGGCAAAAAGCCGCTTCCCCAAAGACTCTTTCCAGCATCAGGTGTTTTTCCACCTGACAAGAGCACGACGAATCCTGGCAGGTTTTCATTCTCGGAACCGAGTCCGTACGTCGTCCATGCGCCTAGCGATGGGTAACCCAGTCGTGGCTGTCCGGTATGAACAAAAAGTTGTGCCGGAGAATGATTGAATTGATCGGTTCGCATTGATCGAATCACTGCAATATCATCCGCGCAAGTCGCGACATTAGGAAGCAACTCGGAAATCCATTGGCCACTTTGCCCGTGCTGCGCGAATGA
>VGZN01000721.1 GCA_016872635.1 Planctomycetota bacterium
CGTGATCGGTGGAACCGCCGAAGTGCTCGTTACCAAATTCGAGGTATCGCGAAACTGAGAGATCGCAGAATCGACACTCGTCGCCGACATCGAGTTCACGACCGATGTAGAGCGGCCTTCTCCTTCACCCGATCCACTGGTGGACGAGGACGAGCTCGTGTTTGTAGTAGGAACGGGAGTGAAGGTCAATTCGCTCGGTGCTGCCTGGATACGGAAGAGACGATGCTCTCCGTCCTTACCCCGCAATTCCACTCTTGGATCGCTGGTCGGGAGGGTTGTTGTTACAACCTTGTTGGTCGAATCAGTCGCTTCGATCGTCAACGATGTCGCTTGAGGATTCAGTGTGACTTGGACTTTCGAATAGCTGCGCCAATCTTTGACTCCATCCAACCAGGAGTTCGATTGGTTCGGTTGGACTGCAACCGTTATCCCCTTGCGAAGACTTTGGCTAGTGAAGTCCCTGAGGTCCATGTACCGAGTATCTCGAGTTCCCACGTTCAGCGGAGTCGAAACAGAGTCAGTATCATCAGCTCCAGATACGACCGAGACAGAGGTTTGTTTTGGAACAAAGAAAGGGAGAGCGGGAACACTAAACTGATAAGTTCCAGGTCCAACATCGCTGACTTTGGCGATACTATTCGTGATCACAGGAGCTAGGTTTTGCGGGCTAGAAATCGTCGGCCCGGAGACCTGTTGGACTTGAACGGCAACACTTTGCACGGAAGAAACCGTGGTGACACCGACGTCGCGAGGCTCGAAATTGACCACCGTCAACTTTACCGAGGCCGTCGCGGTCAACCCATTTCCATCGCTTACCGTATAGGTGAAGTTGACTTCACCAGTGAAATTAACATTAGGCGCCGTGTACAGCAGGGACTTCCCATCGGCCGCGATAACCACAGTACCTTTTCCTGTCTCAGGTTGGGTAATCGCAGAGATCGTCAACGTTTCGCTTGCGTCTACATTGGTATCGTTTTTCAAAACGTCTACCGGTTGGTTGGGAGCCGAACGTACCGTCAACACATCATTGACTGCGCCGGGAGCGTCATTGACAGCGGTAACTGTCATGGTCGCTGTTCCGACGGCGGTCCCACCATTGGTGCTCCGAACCGTGTAGACGATCTTGTCGACGCCGTTAAAGTTCGCGTTGGGAGCGTATCGAACGCGGGTGCCATTGCTGGTAACCGTCGCAGTTCCGTTCGTCGCCGATGCGCTGATAACAGTGAGTGTTTCACCGCTTTGCGAAGGTGTATCGTTCGCGAGAACGTCGTAATCGACAGCAGCCGAATCTTCAGCCACCGTAAACGACTCTCCGACGACGGTTGGTGGTGGTACCGCAGGTGCGACATTCACGGTGACCGTGGCATTTGCCGTTCCACCATTCCCGTCACTAATCGTATACGTAAATGTTTCCGTTCCAACAAATCCGGTTTTTGGAGTGTAAACCACCCCGTTTCCGGCCGTACCAATCTTGACCGAACCACCTTGGCTGGGAGTCCCAACTGCAGTGACTCGCAAAGTCTCCCCGGTGTCAGCCCCTAACGTGTCGTTGCTGAGTACATCGATGAATACATCTTGGTCACCAGACCGAACCGTAGTCACCGTATCATTGTTGGCTACGGGATTATCGTTCACGGCTTGGACTTGCATCGTAACGGTCGCGGTACCTGTAGCACCTGCTTGGTCGCGAACCACATAAGTGAATGTTTCGGTACCGTTGAAGTTGGCTGCTGGGGTATAGATCAACCGCTTGTTGTCCGTTGCAATCGAAACGCTCCCCCCCTTGTCTGGAGTAGAAACGCTTTGCAAGGTGAGAACCGTGTTGGTGTTCGGAACGATCGTATCGTTCGCCAACACATCGATGGACGTATTGGTGGAGTCCTCATTCACGCTGAAGGTATCGTTCACCGCCGTGAAATTTTGAGCAACAGCCACCGATGCGGTACCGAATATGACACGGGTCGCAGGGACGGCAGCATCTTCCTTGAAGATTGCAAAGCCGCGGCCAGCGGTCTCGGATTCATTGATGCTGAACAGAGCATTTCCGGCGGCTTTGGCCTTCATTCGGACGGTGATGAAACTCTGCGGGTTCCGCCCCGGGCCCACCGTAAGGCTGGAAAACGCACCGACCTCGTCGATCAATCCAGCAGTCGTTGTGGTGGCGGTCTGTCCATTTCCGAACAGCGGATCGTAGGTGATGGGGCTGGTCCCAACCAACTCGACTTTGGTGGAATCATAAACGATATCCATGTAGGCGGAGAATACCCCTTCACCGTTACCGGTCCCACTGGTTCGCAAATCATTGAGAACGATCTTCAAGTCGAATTCTTGATTGAGCGAAAGGGTCGAGATGGCTTGGCCAGAGGTGTTCTTCAACTGCAAATCAATCGCGATCTTCGCCGTGTCAGCGACGTTAATCGCCAGTGCTTGGGTGACCGAATTACCAGCCACGTCCACGAGCCGCAATGTGGCAGTTTGTGGCCC
>VGZN01000722.1 GCA_016872635.1 Planctomycetota bacterium
GTGGATCCGTCATGATCGTTATAAATGCTAGCGTTGTTGGTTTGTCCGCCGAGGTTTCATGCGACTTCCTAGGTGTAGGAATCTGCTCTTACCGAAAACTTGCGATCGAAGCGCGAGTCGGGCGTTGTATTGTGTCTTCGGCTGCTTGAGCTTCCTCCCTGTTTTTTCGATGCTCCTAATCATTACCGCGACGCTTTTCGTTTGCGAACGGAGCGTATCTCGAGCCGGCGATAGCGAAAAAGGGAGCACGTCCTCGCCAATCGTAAACGCCGTGCAACCTGTTTCGATTCTGGATTTGGCGAAACAGTCAACATCGGACATGAACTTAATGCCACCGATGCAGATCGTCCCCAACAGGGAGTATGACGAAACGCAAATTGCCGCGTTGGCTGCGAGCAATGCTTCGACGGCAAACCTGATACGCTCGGAGCGTCTTCTCCAAAAATATGACTCGGAGCGGAAGCGTTGGGCTGTAACACTCGTCCGGCAACCCGAGAGTGGGATCCAGGAATGCATTGCGATTGCGTTGGAGTATCGAGAACGAGAGCGCGCTGCATCGACGGCTGTTCAGTTGCATTATGGAATCGCTGCATCCTCGATGGGCATTGCATCCCAGGACGATTTGCTCCGATATCTCGAGATCCAGCAACGCGCTCAGGACGCGCTGATCGAGCAAGGGATCGGAATCGGGGATCCAATGCAACTCCATCGATTGCGATTGCAGGTTGAAGGCCAGCGACTGGCGACGTCGTCAACGACGGGACAGCTCAGGACGCAATTGTCGCTCCTTGTGGGTAAGCAGGTTGCTTGCGAGTATATGCCACTGTTTGACTCGAATCTGGTTCCCAGCGACTCCGATGTATGCGATTATGTCGCCGAGGCGATGCGATGCCGAGTGGATTTGTGTCTGCTCCATTCACTTCGGTGCAAGATCGTCGCTGGAGATCTCGACGAACTCGACCTCTACGCAGCCGAATGGTTGGGGGTGCCACAAAAGGTGGAAAGCAAGGCCCGCTTGCAATCTTGGATGAAGTCTAAGGTATGTGGCAGAGATAGCGAATTGAAGTGTCGACAAAGTTGGCTCGATGCGTTGATCGGGGCACGGACACAGCAAATAACAGTAGAAGTGGAAATCGCTTTCGAAAAGAAAAAGGCTGCTGCGCTACGTTGGGTCAATGCGCGTGCGTTAGTCGATGCCTGGAAGCAAAGAATACTGCAACTGGAGAGACTGAGCGAGGCACGCGGTAATCTCGCAGAGCAAATATCGGCAAGGATCGAGTTGGCGCGCGCTGAAGGGGAAGTCGTCAAGCGTTGGGTAGAGTGGCACGAGGCGAATGCAGAGTTGATTTTCGCGGTCGGGAGATCGCAATAACGCGCTGCATGCATGCGGCGTTCTACAATCTCAGAAAGATACCTCGCCATTCCATGAATTTCGCGAGTCCGTATGTGAGAACTAGGACTACCGTTAGCCCAAGCAAAACCTGAGCTGCTGGTGACGATTTTTGAAGCCAGCCGGACGAGATTGTGTCGATGAGAAAACCATGGACGATGTAACATGCTATGGCGTTTCGTCCTAAGGTTGTCAGAGGATTCCATCGGCTTTTGATGAGCTCGGAAGCCCAGTCAAAAAATACGAATACCAGCAGGGAGAATCCACCAGCAAAGGTCTGGTAGGAGAGCGTTCCTGCTTTTTGGCTCATCATCCAATAGTTCCAAGCACGTTTCGGGTAGCCGGGAGGTGGGACGAAAGGTGGTTCTGCGAGAACATGAAGCCAGCCGCCCGACGATGATGAGCTATCGTTGGGAATTTTGGTGTTGTTACTCCCGTGGTCGGTAGGGAAACCGATACCCAAAACTGGGCTTACCGCCAACTTTTGGTTCGCCTCAATTCCGCGATCATTCCTATCGAAGTGACGTGTTAAGCACGACATCAAAAATCCGAGGAGCATCAGCACTCCAGCGGCGCGAAGAAATCTTCTACGAAGGATTTCTCGGGATTGTAGCTGTGGAGAAGTTGCATTGGTCCGTGCATGGAATTGCTGGATAGCTTCCCCGGCCCACAGGCCAATGGAGGCAGGGAGTACCCACGTTAGGAATCCGAGCGGGCCACCATCGATGCCACCGGGGGATGCGTGGACCCAGTGGAAATAGAATAACTCGGAAAGGCATGCATGAAGCACGATACTCGCAACCAGCCAAAGGGCTCGCCCCGCGAGTCCCCAGCGAAGCATCGGTAGGATCCATAGCGTGGTTGCGGCGATATGAGTGAGTGTCTGGAACCAATCCCGCTTGAAAACGGAAAGCCAAAAATTGGATTCGAGCAACCGGCTGGTCAAGTGGTCTGTGCCCCACGGGAAGTAAAGCAGAAATGCCACGCTGGCGAGGGCCAAGGAGCGACGAGCCAACCGCAGCAGCGTGTGATGCTGTGCATCGTGGCCAGATATTGCGGTTCTGCTCCAGACGATCGCAATAGCAAATCCAAC
>VGZN01000723.1 GCA_016872635.1 Planctomycetota bacterium
CGGCATTTTCTTTGCCGGTTACAACGGCTTGGCTCCATCCCCTGCAAACACGCGTGGCGGGGTCGCGTGCAACACATTGATCGCATCGATCAAAGACGGCTTGAGCAACACCCTGATGATCGGCGAAGCCGTAGGATCCTACAGCAGCCATAATTGGTGGTATTGGTTCAACGGAAGCGTCGCTACTGTCGCTATTCCTCTCAACCAACCCCCGGTTTGCCCCGACGCCGCAGGCAAGCCGATTCGAAAGGGCTTGGAAGCTTGCTACCTCGATTGGGCAAACAACTACTCATTCACGAGCGAGCACTCGGTCGGTGGTAACTTCGCTTCTGCTGACGGAAGCGTACGCCTCATTTCCAATCAGATCGATATCGACACTTATCGAGCGTTGGGGGGGATGCAAGAAGGTGCTATCGCCACCATTCCTGAGTAACGGCAACGGCAAAGTTTTCTGCTGCCCATCGGCCAAAATCATCAAAGGGAGTATGCAAAACATGCTTCCTTTTTTTATGCACCGAAAGAGAAGGTGTTTCTTAAAATCAATCCATACCGGTCGAGCAAGCTCGTTTGATTTCATAGTTGCTTTCGGGACCATGCAACACGGTTTTTGCGATTTAGTCACGAAGTGCGAGATGATCAATGGTTCGACTTCTCGGAAATCGCCACTTCGGAACAGGCCTGAAGATCTTTCGCTAAGGGGCTACTGGACTACTGAGCTTGGCTGCTCACCTGTTTTGCTCCCAGTGATTGCATCCTGTCGCGATAGAGTTTTAAGCCTGCGAGGCCGTGGTAGAGGCCGCCGCACTCCAACTCCACCTCATTCGCAGCCTGAAGCATTTCGCAGAGCCGCCGAACCGAACGCTCGACCCATGCCTGCTGAATCTCGCGGTCGTCCAGGGCAAAAGCGATGAACTCAAGGGTATGCCCCGTCGTCCCTATTCGCGTGGTCAGATCCGAACTCGTACCCGGTCGAGATGTGTAATTCGCAGAAAACGTCCCATCGGAGTTTTGGAACTTGCGAATCGTGTCGATCGAGTTGCGGACAACTTGATCGGCGAGCGCCCATCCACCCCGAAACCCAAGCCCTCTCGCTTTCCAATACTTCACCGCGTGCGCCAACCCCATCAAGCGATGCATGCCGCCACAAGGGCTTTCGGCGATATCTTGTTTGGCCTCAAACTCCACCAACGGCTCCAAGGTCCATGTTTGACCGTCAGCCGCTTTCCATTCATAATCGTTGGGGAACAAATTGGTGAGTGCGATCAAGGTCCAACTGTATTCACGGTACGGATTGTTGGGAACCTCCCACTGCGCTGTCCTCCCCCAATCCTCGAGCGTCAACGTCTGATTATCGACCAAGACCTCGAGATCGAGAGGAAGGTGATTCTGCGAGATATATCCCAAGAACTGATCGACGTGGCCTTGGCCGACGTAACTCCCCGCCTCCACAAAGGCCTTGAGCATCGGACGGCCAGTTACCGGATGGACTGGCCCCGCCGTTAATTGCCAACCCCGCATCACCCCGCCAGAAAACAAATAATCCAACGCCAACACCCGCTCCCCTTGGACATCCAGCGGTAACTCAAGTCCATACGCCACCGCTCCGTGGGCCACTTGCCAAGCTGCATTGCGATCCACCGAGAGCAACCTGCGATCGCGATTCTCTAAGATTGTTTGATCGACGAACTCCATAAGATCCGAAGGGGCGGAGATATGTGCTGACGGAGTGGTCGAAGACGTGGTTGCGTTTGTAGCCACTATTTCATCCGTCCGCGATTCACAACCTGCGATCCCGATCACCGAGAGCCACAGGGCAACGAGTCCAACCGAACTGGGGCCGACGGCCGAGTTACTACCGATCGATTTCGGCGGTGAACTCGGAGCAACCAACCAACCTGGTATCATCGATTCCATCGCCAGGACGCGCTTCGGAAGTGACTTGCTGGATCGCAATTTAGCTCTCATCGGTTCTAGAATGCACTTGGATTTGGGTGAGCGAAGTTTAATTCGCACCTCCAAACTTCTCAAACCGTACCAAGAGTATTTTTCCAGGGCCTGCGACGGCCCTGGAGTAAGAAGGGCTAACCGCGGCGCGAAATCATCGCCCCAGTTCCGAGAACACGGAATCGGTCGCCAAAGTCGATTTCCTTAATACGCTCACCGTCGCAACCAAAGGGGATTGCATTCCGCGAGGAAGGGGCAAATTTAACCGAACCCCAGTCACGAACTGATCGCCTTGTTGGACACTGACGGACTTTGAATCACCGCGAACAATGGCATTTCCCATGGGATCCTTGGTCAATTGGATCTTCAATGAACCTGTCTTCAGTCCGGAGGTCGGGTCAAACCGAAATTGACCATGGGAATCCGTTCGCGTCGATGCCATCTCTAAACCGTCTTGACCCATGAGCGAAACGGTCCATCCCGCCAATGATCCGGGGAGTAGATTTGCGAGTGTAAGGCCCCCGCGAAAGACATT
>VGZN01000724.1 GCA_016872635.1 Planctomycetota bacterium
TCACCGTCTTTGCCACCCATTCGTGATATCCCCATAGCGATCGCTTCCTTGCGAAAACCTGTCCGAAAACGGGTGAGGATACCAGACAAACCGATTCGACAAAAACCCGCTCATGTGCTAGCATTGACTCTCGCAGAATGGGAATGCACCCTTCTCTTGATTGACTAATGAGATTTACTTGGCTACCTTGCACGTGTTTGCTCGAGATTGTCGTCTAATACACTTGTCATCTTTCGAGGAGGTTTCAATGGCTGACATGTTTATGCCGGTCTATAACGTGACGAATGCTGTGGGGCCTAATCAACCCAATGCGAGTGACGATGTGCGTTTGATCCAAAGTCTGTTCGGTCTGATAAGAAATCACGCTTGGGTCACAAATGCTGGCTTGGCACCCCTCGGGCAGGATGGCGTCTACACGCCACTGGTGAGCAGCTACATTCTCGCTTTTCAGAATGCCATGGGTAGCAGTCATGTCGCACGCGACGGTATCATCCATCCGATTCAAGGCGTGAATGGGCTTCCCGTGAACAATATAGGACACGTCCGTTCGACTCTCATGATGCTGAACTACAACTGCATGATGCAGTTCCCATCGCAATATATACGGCTTGCCGAGGTCCTCCGATTACGGATAAATCCACCTCGATAAAGGATCGAGCGATCGATCCTACTGCACTATGCTGGTTCATTAAAAAATAAGTGCCACCCACGAATGGCACTGTCGTGATGGGCTCGTTGCGCAACTCGTCTAGCGGCGGAACGACGATTTCGATTAAAGTCGTGCCGCCTTGGTGGTTGGTCTGGTAGTAATAACCCTGCCTTGGCTATGATTTTGAAAGCCCTCCTTGCCTGTGATCTGGCAGTGCCAAGGAGGGCTTTTTCTGTGTCTTCTCTACATTTTCCTTCGCGTCGTGTCTGCTTCAGTTTTCAGGATTCCATCCGGGCGTTTCTTGGACATCCGGACCTTCCCTTCTCCGATGTGCTCGATGCGGAAACCATCCGTAGTGTCTTTGCGAAACATCGATGCTCGTTTGGCGATATCTACAAGACAGCCATCGTGCTGTGGGCCTTTTTGAACCAGATTCTAAGCGATGCCAAACAGGCGTCGTGCCAGTCGGCAGTCGCTAAGATTTCCGCCTACTACACGCGTCATGGAATGCAGGCTCCCCATGCCAACACGGGGGATTATTGTCGGGCTCGAGCAAAGCTTCCGGAAGCGGCACTCAAGGAACTCGGTCTACTTATGGGTAGGAAAGCCCAAGACCAAGTCGAGGTACCCAAGAGATGGTATGGACGAAACGTTTACATCATCGATGGATTCACTTTCCAGATGCCCGATACCGAGAAGAACCAGAAGCAATATCCCCAGCACACCGCTCAGAAACCTGGCTTAGGCTTCCCCATCGCACGCGTCGTGACTCTGGTGTCTTTGGCCACCGGATGTGTCGTCGAGGCAGCGTTAGGCCCTTATCAAGGAAAAGATACGGGCGAAGCCGCACTCTTTCGCAGTTTTCTTGATTTCTTGAAACCCGGAGATGTCGTCGTCGCGGACAGGCATTATTGCAGCTATGCGATGATTTGCATGCTGATGGAGCGAGGCATTCACGTCTGCTTCCGAAATCATCAGAGCAAGAAATCCGACTTCCGTAAGGGAAAACGTCTCGGGAAGAACGACCATTGCATCACTTGGAGTCGAGGCCCAAGACCTGCGTGGATGACTCAAGAGCAATATGAACAACTTCCCAAGTCCATCACGTTACGCGAAGTCCGCTACGTGATCGAGAAACCTGGGCGGAAACAGTCGCCCTATGTGATCATTACCACGATCCTGGAGACAAAGGGCGAAAAAGGCGCGTCATACGGCGACCTCCAAGATCTTTATGGCTTTCGCTGGAACATCGAACTCGATATTCGAACGATCAAATCGTATCTGAACGTTGGGTTTCTACGGTGCAAGTCCCCTGGAATGATTCGTCGGGAGTTCTGGTGTAGTCTTTTGGGATATAACCTTATACGAACTACCATTGCGATCGCAGCAACGCTTTATCGAAAAAGCGTTAGGCATATCAGTTTCACCAGCGCTTGCCAATTCGTTCTTGCGGGGTGGGGCGACTTAGCGACTTGCCGATCGCAAACGAGCTTGCTGGCTTACTGTCGACAACTGCTCAAACGCATCTCCCAGTGTAAAGTGGGCGATCGCCCAGGCAGGTTCGAGCCACGTGTCGTGAAACGCAGAAGGGATCAATACACGTTGATGATGCTACCTCGAAACGACCTACGACGAAGGCTCAAACGAGGTGATAATACATTTGAGTGAAACGACTTAGATATACACGACAGTGCCATTCGTGGGTGGCACGTGCCAGGTACCAGTTTTCAGATAGTTGATCCAAGCGTTCGTGTCGAGCAAATAATGCATTACCAATGACCTCGATGCGGCAACGTTCCTTGATCAGCACGAGAGAATGGTTCATTCG
>VGZN01000725.1 GCA_016872635.1 Planctomycetota bacterium
TTGAAAACATTTCAAGCACCAAGGTCTTTCGGCTTTGGTGCTTTTTGTTTTCATGGGACTCTTAATGCTTGGCAACGCAGCGTTCCATCTCTAGAAGAGGCTGGTACGCAGCAACCCAATGGTGCGACTGCAACGGAATCCCCTACGCGGTTTTCGAACAAACACATTGTGAAACCGAGTTGTTGTGACATCGAGTCGTTATGACATCGAGATTCCACTTGTATCTAGGAGGGTTCGACCCCAGCGATCGAGATAATCTTATTGCGTCCTTTGCCTCCGACCTCGACCGCGACAGCACTTTTCGATACACCGAAGTGCTTCGCGATCAATCGCGTGACGGCTTCATTAGCACGCCCCTCCTGAGGCGGAGCATGAACTCGAACAACCCACGTCCCATCGGGTAGTTTATCGATCGACTCGACGCGGGAATTGGGTTTGACGCGAACGGCAATACGAATGATAAAGTCTCCTGGGATCCCGAAGCGGACACCTCGATTATAGGGGTTGAAAATCCTTGCATAGGTGCCTTAGAGACTGAGAACTGATGACGCCAGCACCCAAACATCCTAATTATCTCGCAGTCCTACTCGGATTCGCTCGCAACAGCTTGATCCGCGACATGAACTTTCGGGGCAACTTTCTACTCGATTGTGTATCGAGCCTCGCGTGGCTCCTGATGAATCTTGGTTTCTACCTTTTAATCTTTTTCCATGTCCGCAGTATCGGTGTTGCGACCGGTTGGGGAGCGAATGAGTTCTACGTTTTCCTCGCGACGACATGGATCATCAATTCAATCGTTCAGTCGTTCCTGATGCCCAACGCACAAGAGTTCAGCGAGCTGATTCGCACGGGAGGACTCGATTACGCGTTGCTCAAACCGATCGATACCCAATTCTTGATTTCGTTCCGTCGCGTCGAATGGGCATCCCTAAGCAACCTAGTTGCTGGACTCATCATTCTAGCCGTAGCCATGGCGCGTTTAAGCTATCGCGTGGATCCCCCTTGGGAGGTGAATATCGGATTGATATTGCTGTATGTCCTCTACATCGCATGCGGCGTGTGCTTGTTCTATAGCTTGATCGTCTGCCTAGCCGCAACGAGCATCTGGCTAGGCCGAAACCAGAGCTTGTATGACTTTTGGTTCTACATCACCAATTTTTCCCGTTACCCCATGGAGATCTACCAGACGGGTTGGGGATTACCCCTGTGGTACATCTTCACCTTCATCCTTCCGATCCTGGTCATCATTAATGTGCCGGCTAGGCTATTAGCGCAGCCGTTGGTACCTCGCCAGGGATGGGAGTGGGGGCTAGCAGGTTTCGCGATTGCCGCTACGATCGCATCCCTTATCTTCAGTAGATGGGTTTTCCAGAAGGCGCTGCGCAGCTATGCGAGCGTTAGCAGCTGATACGAAAAACACTGAACCGACAACACTGAACCGACAACACTTTTGGTTCGCAACATCACTACACAGATACGTCAACATGCCACGCCTATTTGTACGCGATATCCAACCTCAAGCTCAAGTCGACGAAGTCTATCGAATTGCCGATCGCCAATTGAGGGCCAATCGCCAAGGGAACTCTTACCTATTGATGCAATTGCAGGATCGCACGGGCGTGATATCTGCTATGCGATGGAATGCAGACGAGCGATTGGCAGAACGATTTCCGAAGGGTTCTTTTGTTCGCGTCCAAGGGGTCTCTCAACTGCATAATGGCAATTTGCAATTGATCGTGAACCAATTGCACACGATCGATGGATCGCAGGTAACCGTAGAAGACTTTGATGCCTTAGACCGATCCAAATCGGACCGATTGTGGGGTCGGTTGATGGAACTCATCCGCTCGATGTCGGATCCAACCGCTCGAGCGATATGTGACGAGATCGTCTCCGATCCTCGCTGGGGCGCCGGATTGCGACTCGCTCCTGCAGGAATCAAGGCTCACCATGCTTACCCGGGAGGATTGCTGGAGCACATCGTATCGCTGATGGAATTGTCCGATGGTATTGCCAGGCACTATCCTGATATCGATCGCGACTTGCTCGTAGCTGGGGCTTTTGTCCATGATTTGGGTAAACTCGAGGAACTCGCGTTCGAAAACGAGCTGAACTACACGGATTCGGGACAGTTGCTTGGCCATTTGGTCCAAGGCGTAGTAATGCTCGATACGATAGCGAGGCGGCTGAACGAAAAAGGAATCCAGGTCGATAGGGACCGATTATTGCGTTTGCAGCATATCGTCGTCAGCCACCACGGCACACTCGAACATGGCAGCCCCAAAGTCCCCATGACACTTGAAGCCATCGCATTCCAATATCTTGATGAATTGGATGCCAAACTTAACTCAGCACGAGAATTAGTCTTACAGGATCGCACTCGAGATCCCTGGACTCCATTTAGCCCAACCTTGGGCCGCAAACTTCACAAAGGCAGCTTTGGCGACCCCAACGACGATTGACCCCGAATGTCAGT
>VGZN01000726.1 GCA_016872635.1 Planctomycetota bacterium
TGCTGAGTACGAGTACGAGAAAACGCACGAACAAAGCATTGGACCGAAGTGCTCGATCGGCGCGCTCTGACATGGTGACTTTTTCTCCTCGCACTCGGTCAATGCGGTCGTTCTGTTTCGTAACAACCGCTGCGTAATGCTTTGATGGGCTCCATCACGCGGGACATAAGTAATCCACTGGAAGACTACGATCTAAGATGACTGGCCGCCAAATCGAACTCGCCACCAACCGCCATCGAATCACGCTGTATGTCAATTCGCCCACGGGTGTTGATCCGATTGACGACTACCGCGAGGTGAATTTTGAACTTCCAGGACGGGGAAGGTATCGCGCCTTTTTCTTCCTGCTCCCAGACAAAAACTCGGCTGATCCCTATGCAATTAAGCCGCGCGGTGAATGGGATGTTCCGGTTCGCTGGGACGACCCTACGATGCTGTACGTCCCCGCGCTGAACGATGATTCGGTGCTTGCAGCCATGAGATACATTATCGACAATGATCATCAGGATGACGCCTTCGAGAACGAAGGCGACATTCGACTGGATGATGCCCAATAACGAAGAAACAGAACCATGGGATGCAGCGGAGCGGCGGTGGCACGGTTTCTCGTGCGATCAATGTCAACTCCCGCCGCCCGCTGATCCCGGTCGTTTGCACACACAAGCCGAATCGCAACAACGCGAGAAGTACTATGACTCGCCGGACGTCAATGCTCCTCGTGGCTTTCGCACTGATCGGCGTTCTGGCATTTGTAGCACCGGTGGGCTTCCGATTCTGGCGATTGGTGTCCTATGCCCGCCAGCAGCGGATTGGCGCGGAGCTCATCGGGTCGCTTAATGAACGGCGCCCTGAGTCAGTTCCGACGAAAACTTGGGACGATGCAACCGGATGGGCGATCACTGCGTACCACAACGTGTGCTTCTCAGAAACGCACGTTACTTTTGACGAACTGGTTCGATTCAACCACGATGCCAAAATGAAGCTTGCGGGGAATGTACACCTGATATCGATTGACTGGGTGTGGGAACGTCTCGCCGAGACAGGCCCACATGGCCAACGTTACTTTGAAAAGTTCGAGCCGGAGTACAGATCCCTCGTGTATGCTTTGCAATCTAAGGACAGCACACAGTAAGTGCGAACCATGCCATTCACCGGAGTGGCGGTGGGCAGCGTCTTCTGAAATCAAAGTCAACTCCCGCCACCCGGTGATGGCGGTCGTTCGGCAAATCAAACTCGGCTGGACACTTTCTGTTGTATCGTTCAGTCTTCTTAACCTGCGTTACGCGGATTCCTCAAGGCTTTGATGGATGCTCGGCTGAGGCTGCTTGTTGGGTCGCGTTTTGTAGGTGCGCGCTGAAGTTGCGGTTTGCGGTAGGGGCCGCAGAGTGGATACTCGGCGATGGGGCGGCTTAATGTTGGCCGTTGGGTGGGCTCGGCTCGGGGTTTTTGCGTGACCGAGGGGTCAATCAGGTGCTGAATCTTTGGATGGTGCATCGGCTCAATGGATTGTGGCCGAGGCAAATGGCGGCTTGGGTCCGCAGTGCCGCTGGGCGATGAGATGCTGGCCGGTACCGGGATGGCGGACGACTGGGGTTTGGCTTTTCTTGGGGACAATGTTTGCCTGAGGAAATTCAGGCCGGGACGAGATACAATTTCCAGTGGTGGCCGGGCCTGAGGGATGATGGTGGTTGGCTCGGCTTGCGGGGCGGCTCATTTCGACCGAGGCCTCTTCCGCGTAACAACACATTGCACCGGAGCCGCAGGGCCGTGCGGCTTTTCGTTTGTCAACTCACTCACTGCGGCCCGGTGAATGTGAGCGTTCTGCCACAAAGCAACTGATGACTTCGACTCCAACCCAAATTGAGATTGATGACTTCGTAGCGGCATGTCCCAAAAACTTGCCGCAATCATTCGTCGATTTCCACCGTACACACGGTGCCGTAAAGATGGACATCGAATCAATTGGCTCCGGATTGGTATGGATGTGGCCGCTACGTGACGTTCTGCAGTTCAGCCGCGAATATGGGTTTGACGAATTCGCGCCCGGACTGCTTGGCTTTGGCACTGATGGATGCGGCGAACTTTACGCGATTGATGTTCGTGAAAACGGAACTGGCACTGTTGGTGACATCCCCGCAACTTCGCTCCAGTGGGAAGACTTTCGCCAATTATCTCCGTCGTTTGATGCCTTTGCCATCAAACTCATGGCAGGCACACCGATCATCGAACCAGATGACGGAGATTGCAATCCCGCGTAAAATGTGGCAGAACAAAGGATTGCAGCGAAGTGCTCGATCGGGCGTTTTGACTTGCGTGGAGTCCACTGCTCGCACTCGCTGAATCCAGTCGTTCGTGCTTCAGGTCGGATTTCCTCGTACTCGTACTCAGTGAAACGGTACTCGTACTCGTACTCGTACTCGTACTCGAAGGGGCGCAGATGACCGAACCATTTTTTGACCACGAACGACTCG
>VGZN01000727.1 GCA_016872635.1 Planctomycetota bacterium
CTTGATCGAGATCCAACGTCCGCTCAGAAAAATCCACAAGGAAATCATTCCAATAGGTTTCCTGCTTGGGTTCGGTATCTACTTCCCTCAGTCTGGGGATCTGCAGGTAAGCGAATTGCCGTTCGTAGGAAATGCATTTCTCAATATCAAGTAACGGGTTGGGAAGCTGCGTAAAAGCCCAGTAGAGATTTGGGCAATTTGCGATTTCCAGTAAATACAACGTATCGTCGGTAGCCATCGCGAGAACTGCGTTTCCTACCAAGGAACTGACCAGAAAATCATCCATACCTAGATGACGGCTCATCGCCAATTGCTGACCGACGATTTGAATCGCGTCCTCTGTTCGGTTTTCCGCGATTGCCAACCGGCAACGAATACTTTGGGTTCGCGCGAGATCGCGTATCGCCTGGATCTCCGGAAGGAGATATCCGATTGGATTATCCGATAACCTGATATTGCGATCCATGGAAAAGTTGCGATACCGTTGCGCTTCACGAAGTATCGGGACTTGAAACGCTAGCGAGCTATCCAAGTAATCGCGAACTTCTTGTTTGGGATAATCTTTAGGTGCCGTTGTGGTGTAGGAAATGGGTGGAACGTCACCCAGATCTCTTCCCATCGCCTTAGCTTGCTCGGCTGCTTTTCTTTGGATTTCTCGGAGCCTGTCTCGCGCTGGGCCCTGTTCCAAGAAACCCATGGCTTTAAGGTAGAAAATCGCCGCATTCCCATCGAGATCTTCCGATGGGTCTGGGATGAAGCGAATTGCCAACGACGGTTTGGATTCGGCCATGGGCTGAATCGTCATTTTTTTCGTTTCGGGCTTGGGGCCGCCGTCTTCCGCTCGCGTTGTGGGAGACGATGATCCCAAGAGGATTGCGTTAAACAGAATCGCCAATGCAGTCGCTTGCCGAGTGCTCTGTGCACGTCGAGAACGTAGCTTGGTTCGCAGGTGGTAAAAAAGTTTCATGATTGCCTCACAATGGCGGGGTGATTCACGATGGAATAGGAAACGTGCGGATTGCAGGTCCACGAATCGAAAACGGGAGTTAACAGACGGTTGTTCTTAATGCACGTGTTGGAGTAGTTCCTTGCGGAGAAGCAAGCGGTTGGCTAGCTGTTCTGGGTGATCGGCATCGGCATCATCAAATTGGTTGGTGATTGCGCCAGGTCTGCTCGATTCGTGACCAGTTGAATTCGGGATGTCGATTGACTTCGGCTGAGGGGTTGATTCGTTCGGATTCGACAAGGGCCGCGCATGCACCAATCGAAGGGGCCAAGTGTGGAACCATGCCGCTGTTAATTCCGGTCCGTCGAGTAGTTTGTCGATATCCAATAGGACTTCCGAACCTGCAGAGTTTCGATCTTCCGTTGCCTGCGCTGGAATGGTGTTGGAAGCGTGTCCATTTGCCGCTGGTTCCACCCTTGTGATTTTCTCGCTAAGGTCGTTCAAAACGATCCACTGCATCGCGCACAAAGTGATGACGACACCAGCAGCCATTCCGGACAACCAAGCCACCGCGGGTCGGAAACGAGGGGCGGCCAATACGGATGGTTGATGCGTTGGTACGAGTAGAGAGCTAGACGATGAATCCTTTGTGTCTAGCGCATTTTGGATCGCTCGCCATTCGATATGCGGCGCACGGGGTTTGTTGGTTTTTAGCGAGTTTACAATCGCATCATGGATCTCGTTATCGAATGATCCGTTCGTTAGCTCAGACATAGCTGTTTTCCCTGTTGCGAGAAGCCACGGTTTATTTCTCGGTTGGAGTTTGAAAGTGTTCACGCACGGTATCGATCGCGTCATGAAACAAACGAAAAACGGTTGCGGTTGGGCGATCCACAACCTCAGCGATTTGCTCAAACGTCAAGTCCCCCCAAATACGCGCCGTTACAACTTGTCGTTGGATGTCAGGTAGTCGTTCGATCCAGAGAGTCACGTGCTCAGCATCGATCTTCATTTCCGTATCCGATTCGAACCAAAGATTGTTTGCAGGAACATTCAATTCATGATGCGTTCTGCGGCGTTCGGATCTGGCCAAATTCATGGCCTTGTTCCGTACGACACGAAACAGCCAAGCCTTTGGAGATCGTGGAACTGGGGCTTGTTTCACCAGCTCGATCAATGCTTCCTGAAGTGCATCATCGGGGCAGGAGCACCACTGGCGAGCGAAGAGAACCAGCGATGCTCCCAGTTCATCAACGATCCGCTCAAGCTCAAGGTTAGTGATCCGGTTCACAAACGTTCAACCATCGGGTTTGACGGGAAATTGAATGCGTTGACCCACTTGTTGGCTGCTGCCTTCCAAGAGGAAGACACCGCCCGATTCGGTCTATTTCAAAAAGAACGAAAAAACCGGATCGAATTCGGCAGAACGTCGCCACCCCTAATCAACTACGACGCGGTATCGCCGGTCGTGCTGGTAACAGACTGGTACGCAGCGGCGACTTGCGGTGGGATGCGTTTGGGA
>VGZN01000728.1 GCA_016872635.1 Planctomycetota bacterium
GTGAGTAATTGATAACCCGATCGCCAACCACGGTATTGGGGTTGGTACCCGGTTCGAGCGTAACGCTCATCAGTGGCGACGAGACAGTGGACTTCTGAAGGGCATCTACCACGGCGCCTACGGTAGCAGTGTTCGAGCCAATATCGACGGTGACGATGCCACCCACGGATGAAACGGTTGGTACACCACCGCTATCGGAGTTCACGAACGCGACCTGGAGTCCCGATCCAGCTTCGCCCAACGTCTTGGCTTGGAATCGAACTTTGGCCAAACCATTGGTGTTGAGATCCGAGATGGCCGACGCAGACGCTTCGCTTCGCACCGGTTGGATCGGTGTTGATTCGCGGGTCCCCACGCGCAAACGGAACGTGCTCGATGGAATGAAGGGGCCAGGAAGTGTGTCGATGTCTTGGGAGAATCGAAGCGTCGCGGTGTTCGCAGACGCGTTGTAGGTCACCTTCTCTGGCTTGAAGGTAATGTCATCCGTGTTTCGGACCGTGTCTGCGGTGTAGAGGAGTTGGTAGAAATCTGGGTTTTCAGCGCTTCCAGCCGTTGGGTTCCCCGCAGCATCGTTTTCGACAAAAAGCTTTTCGTTGTCGAAGTAAACAACGATGGTGTCTCGCTTTTGCTCAAGGACACCAGAAGTGTTGCGAACGACAGGTTGCGGAACAACGGCAGTGACCTTGGAACCAAGATCTAAACGGAACTCGATCGTGTCTTGTCGGGTATTAGGATCGCGAGGCAGGAAGAGATCGCCGCTGGTATTGCGAAGACCGGTGATGCCCCGGGAGGAGTCGTCGAAGCCGAAAACCTCGAGACGGTATACGTCGTCGGGAAGGTTTTCCGCAAACCGCAAGGTGACTTCGTTTTCGTTCGGGCTGTCGCCAACGATGACCGCTCCTGGCGTGACAATGATGTCATTGCTCGCTTCTAGTACGATCGGTGAGTAAGTCATTGGATCCGCAGAACCCAATTGAGTCGCTGGCAAACCACCGTTGATCTTCGCACTGAGCTTGGTTGCAACAGGAGATGTTGGAGCATTGATCAAATCCACCAACTGCTGAGCGCTGATGGTAGAACCGGAGCGAGAGTTGAGCTGAAGGGTGATAACGCTTCCCGAGATTGTCAATCTCGGAGGTGCACCGGCTCCGAGGTCCGCGCGGGTGACGTTGATCTGCAAGGAATCTGATGCATTCTTTGCCGTAAGCTGTACATCGACACGACCGTTGGTTCCAAAGTCGGTCGCGATGCTCGGCAACGAGAAACTGCCGTCACCGCCAGCGCGAGTGACTCGGATTCCGGAAACCGTCGATGGATCGATGATCTGGGCATCGTCAAAACGGAAGGTCAATTCCCTAGGAGCGATCGAACGAACAATTCCGTTCTCGATCAACTCACTATTGTTGGGTTGAACGCCAATGAGGGTGGGGCCGACGGAAGTCTTCGCGTCAGCTTCCATCTTCAAACTGTACATCTGAGTCTCGCCTGCGTTCTTCGCGAACACTCGCAGATAGTACGTGCCAGCGGTCAAGCTTGGGGTGTTGATGATTTCGGGAACACCTGCAGGATTGACGTCGGAGGACGCGACCACTTCGCCGTTGAGGCGTTCGATTTGGAAGGAAAGGTTTCGGTAGACCAAGGTGTTCTCGGTCGTCAACGCGCCCCCTTCGGGTTGCACTTGATATTGCTTGCCGGTCGGGAGCATGGTGATCCGGCGAACACGTGCAGCACCTACGGTCAACAAATAAACGTCGGTGTCTTCGCTCTTGTCGATCGAAAGATTGTCGAATTGCTGAACGCCATTGCCGACCAGACCCAGATTGGAGGCCTGTGCATTGCTATCATTGTTCTCAAAATTGTCGCCATACAGCGTTTGGGTGGCGATGATGTCGTCGAGCTGCGGTCCGTAGTAGGCGAGGGAAACGAACGGCTCCATCAATTTCGTTTGATCAGTGGGCAGAACGTGGCCGAGCCCAACGCCGTGGCCCGCTTCGTGCATCATCACGTTGATGTAGGCGCGATTCTCACCGTTGGGACCATCCGAGTTCTGGCTGTAGAAATTGTCGTTGGTGTCAAAGACGATGTCTCCATCGATACCGTTGTTGCCACCTCCATACGGCGGGAACGCATAGGCCAGGATGCCGCCGTTTCCATCAACAGCCAATCCACCGACGCGGATATCGCCACGAACCCCCAACACACCACGGTTGTTTCCACTCGACGGTGCACCGTCGTCTTTCGGTTCGTAAATGAAGTTCAGACCGCTAATCGCACCCCAATTGTCGTAACCCCGCTTCACCAAGTTGAACCAAGGTCGCGAGGAAATGGGGCCTGGGGCGCTTCCATAAACACCATCCATAAAGGCAACGAAGTTGCTCGAGCCGAGGTTTCCATTCGTTGCGTTGTAAACTTGGGTACCATCCGGGACAATACTCCATGACACGGTGGCGGAATCACCGTTG
>VGZN01000729.1 GCA_016872635.1 Planctomycetota bacterium
GGTTCGCCTGCAATAACCGGTTCGCCAGCAGCAGTGAGTTCCACGCTGAGTGCCTCGGAGCGAACACGCTGGGAGTCGCATCTCGGACCCGCCGATGAACGGCTCAAATGGGAAACGGTCGGCCTGAAACGATTGCCAAGCGCCGACGCGAGCAGTTTTTCGGTCGAGGATTCGCTCGCAGGCAATTCGCTTCGACGAACCTGGCTTTGGGCGCTCAGCCGCACACCGATCCCACCTTCGCCCAAAAACAACAATGCCAACAAACTCGATACCCAAATTGGAACGCTCCTTTTTGGGCCCCCGAAGAACAATGTCGATACCGGCGTTTTTGAAACGCTCAGTACGATACTTACGAGCTATCGAAACAGTACCTCGACACGAGACCCACTGGAGTTGTTGACCGTCATTCAATCTGCCCTCGGAGATCGTCGATGGACGTTGCCGTTGCAGTCCGAAGTTCCCGCCGACGCGCTCGATGGTTACCGCGGGATCCATACCGCCAAAATGCAAGACACCGCTCGAAATAGCTGGGCCCGCTGGGCACTCCACTTTGCAGAAACTGCCGAGAGCAACGGCCAAGTCATCTTGCATGCCGAGGCGATGCGCACCATGGCGATGCTCGAGTCCTCCGATAAGGAATGCATAGCGTATCTCCTCCGACAAATCCAACCGGATTCTCACCCGACCTCGGATCTCCATGCGCTTTGTTGTATAGCCCAATGCACGGCATCTCGAACCCCCGACGAGTCATCGATGACTGCATCGGGACTCGCCAACATCATCGGCAAAGTAAAGTCGCGCGGGCTCTACACCGATAACCAATGGCCTACGCGATTGAAGCAACTGGTCCAATCTCTATCTAGCCGCGATCCAAAATTCGGTGAAGCCTTCGCTGCCCTACCATCTCCTTCGACCAGCGAAGACCTCGTGCTGGTCAGTGCGTTTTCGAACGACATTCAAGCATCCATCAAGCAGAAGATTCGCGAGCATTTACGCAGCACCCCGATCCAGCAATGGTCGGTACCGATCGTGAAGTATGCATTGACTGGATCGATCGATGATGGTTTCCGAGCGTTGCTACAACAAGCAACCTCCGAAGAAGCCTTGCGAGGAACGTGCTTGGACATCCTTTCCTCGGAACCCAAAGCGTCGGATTATGACATCTATCTCAGCGCGGTGGAGTCATCCGATCGAACACTTTGGCCCGCAGCCTGGAAAGGGATCGCCAGCATGGATCTACTCGACCCTCAGCGGGAACTAGGGGCCATGGCCAAACTCGTCTCGGCCAGCCTCAACACCAATGTTTCATTGCCACGACCTGCAGTGTTGAAGCGGGCGCGATCGCTCGCCGCACAGACCCAAAAACCGACTCCACCATCGAGCGAATCCTGGGCCGATTGGGACCAGTACTACCGCTCGAATCTCACCGAGCAGCAATGCGAAGCGCTCATCTCCCCCTCCACCCGCGTCGATGTCAACACCGCCCTCCAATCGATTCAGAATTTGGTTGGCAATGCTGCCAATGGAAAATCGCTCTATCAAGCCAAGTGCGGATTGTGCCACGGTGGGCAAAGCTCCCTTGGGCCAAGTTTGGTTGGAGTGGCCAAGCGATTTTCCCGCGAGGATTTAGCTCGGGCAATCTACGAACCGAGCCGCGATGTTTCAGATCGATACCGAGCGGTTCGGGTTCTGACCGTCGATGATGAAATCTTGACAGGAATGGTGATCTACAACGCGGCCGATGGAGTAACCCTACAAGCGGCCGATGGCTCGATCCTTCGGATCAACCAAGACACGATCACCGAAAAAGCCTACTCAACGGAATCGCTCATGCCCAACGGTTTGCTCGAAGACAAATCCCCCCAAGAAGTCGCTGATCTGTTTGCGTATCTCGGGACCCTGCAATAACCAACCATCATTCCAGATCCACTCGGAGTAGCGACTACGAGGGGATCGAGCTTCGCGGCTGTTGGTTTTTTATCTTACTCGTAATCGTACTCAGCACAGCGGTACTTGTACTCGATGGCTGTTTCCCGGCCGTTCCCGGCTGTTCCGGTTTTCTCGGATCCTCTCGCTTCTTCACTCCGCGCAATGTCCGGCCTCCATCCGGCCTTGTGCCGGTGGAGCCAAGACTGAATGCTACCTAATCCTCCCCCCGCGATTGTTCGTTGGGGCGAAGCCCCAGCGGATGGAGGCAACTGAATCGGTGAGCGGCCAAGTAGCTGGCAGTTGTTGCTTCCACCGGGGTAAACCCGGTGGAAAGCGAGGACCTCCAGTCGTGATTTGAGTGCCGAACATCATCGAGGAATCCGAAGAGCAGCGATTACGAGTACGAGTACCGTCCGCGAGGCGGACTGAGTACGAGGAAGAGGGGAGCTTCGCGGCCGTTGGTTTTTTATCTTACTCGTAATCGTACTCAGCACAGCGGTACTTGTACTCGATGGCCGTTCCCGG
>VGZN01000730.1 GCA_016872635.1 Planctomycetota bacterium
TAATTAACGACGATATATGGGTACTCGATCTTAGATGCAGAATACATCAGGTGTCGGTTTTGAATAGTATCTTGTCGGCTAGAGGCATGGCAAAACCAGCCGAAAGAGACGACAATAAGAGGGTTCGTGATGATTTGACTGCCCTCCACAGGTAATTGCCCTCCACAAGTAATTGAGGTTCCAGCCCCCTTTCCCCACCTTGACCTGGCATTGGTTTTTCAATGCCAACGCGAATTGATCGCCGTCAGTTTTTGAAACCATTCCTCCATCGCCATCAACCAGTTCTCCCTATGAGCTTTCGAACGGTACTCGTAGCAGTTGCGCTCGGCCTTATCTCTTTTCCGACGCTGGTTCTCGCCCAAAAACCAGAGGTGAATTTTTCGCAAGAGATTCAGCCTTTGTTAGCCCGTCGATGCTATGCCTGCCATGGACCAGATAAAGGGGAAGCAGGATTGCATCTGAACGCCAGAGATAAGGCAGTCGCAAAACTTGATTCGGGCGAGTTTGCGATTGTCCCGAGCAATCCAGAGGAGAGTGAAATCGTAGCTAGGATCCGATCGACAGAAGAGGGGCATCGCATGCCTCCAGAAGGAAAACCGCTCACCATTCGTGAGCAGGAGTTGCTGACCGAGTGGATCCGACAAGGTGCCGAGTACAAGCAGCACTGGGCCTTCACTCCGGTGGTCGCGCCCGCGGTTCCAAAAATCGATTCACCCAACACTTCAGCAGTAAGTGCTGCGAGCACTGCCGCCTCGAGCGTGAATCCGGTGGATGCGTTCATCGATTCGAAATTGGCAAAGCATCAGTTGCAGCGTGCACCCCGTGCCGAGCCAGCAACGCTACTCCGCAGGCTCTATTTTGACTTGATCGGGCTGCCGCCCTCCCAACGAGAGGTCGAGGATTTTGAAAAAGCTGCCTCAGAGAACTTTGATGCCGCTTGGGAATCGCAGATCGATCGATTGCTTGGCTCGGAGCATTACGGCGAACGTTGGGCTCGCCATTGGCTCGATGTCGTGCGCTATGGGGAAACCAACAGTTTCGAACGAGATGGGGCAAAACCACACGTTTGGCGCTATCGCGATTATGTGATTCGCTCCCTCAACGACGATAAACCTTATAACCAATTCCTCACTGAACAACTTGCTGGCGATGAGATCCCCGACGTCACACGGGATTCTCTGATCGCAACCGGTTTTTATCGGCTAGGCATTTGGGACGACGAACCCGCGGACCGCGAACTCGCTGTCTATGAAGGTTTCGACGATATCCTGACCACGGTGGGTCAAGGCATCCTCGGATTAACCATCAATTGCTGCCGATGCCACGATCACAAGATCGATCCGATTCCGACTGCAGACTACTACGCGTCCCTCGCGTTCTTTCGAAACCTATCTTCGAACGGCTACGGTCCCAACGTCGAACGACCGTTGCTTGCATCGGCAGACGATAAGGCAAAATTTCTGGCAGCCGAAACGACTATTCGCGAGGAAGGCGACCGGATCCAGAAGAAGCTGACTCAAGTTGAAACCGAGTTGTCTACACAATTGGCTGCGGCCACCAAATTGCAAACCACAACTTACGACCTCGATGACCTCGAGTATCGTTTCTATCGTGACACGTTTGATAAATTACCCGATTTTGATACGCTCAAACCGGAAACCACCGCCAAATTGGATCCACCCCTGATCGATATCGGGGTTGCAACGCGTCCGGACTTTTTCGGGCTTGTCTTTACCGGCAACCTGATCGTTCCCGTCGACGGTGATTACACGTTTGTGCTCGACTCGGATGATGGTTCGCGATTGACGATCGATGGCAAAGTGGTCATTCAATACGATGGTATCCACGGAGTTGGACAACCGAAGCGGCAAAAAATTGTACTTAAGCAAGGACGATATCCGTTGCGATTGGACTACTTCCAGGGTCAATTCGGAAAAGGATTGCGGTTGAACTGGAGCGGCCCAAACTTCAAGCGTAAACGGTTAACCGCAGAGTCGGCAGAACAGACCGCGGATCTCAATCAGGCAATCCAGTCGAAAAACATGGAAGGACTCGACCCCGTACTGATCTCTCAATACCAGGAATTGCGACGCCAACTCGAAGAGAACAAGCGTCGCAAACCTTGGGAAGAGTATGGGATGTGTGTCAGTGAAAACGGAACCAACGCGCCGGACACGCATATATTGACACGGGGAAGTCCACAGGCAAAAGCGGACAAAGTTGAACCCGCATTCTTGACCGTGCTCGGTGGCGGCAAACCGAGCATAACTCCCAATTCAACCGCGAACACTACAGGTCGGAGGCTTGAGTTCGCCAAATGGGTTACAGCCAGCGACAATCGCCTGACCGGACGGGTATTCGTCAATCGCGTTTGGCAACACCATTTCGGGCGAGGCATCGTACGATCGCCGAACAACTTCGGGCAACTGGGCGAGCCTCCCACT
>VGZN01000731.1 GCA_016872635.1 Planctomycetota bacterium
TGTTGCAACCAAGTGCAGCGCGAGAGGTTTTCTCCGCATTCTTCTGGAGCTGTATTCCTCACTGGGTGTTAGGCGGGAGCTTCTATGCATTGTCGCGTGCACGCGTTCTCTTTAAGGGGTAACGACACCAATCACGCGGTTGCGGCCAAGTGACTCACCATTAGAAAACGCGCGATCCGCAACTCGCGTGCATTGGATTGTTCGTCCTGCTACTTGCTTGGGGGCAGTTGCGGGAACTGGTTCTTCGGGGCATTATCTTCGGCTCGTTTCAGTTCCTCTTCCGTAATCGGAGTCGTAAATGTTACAGAATATGATCGATTCTGAAGCAGTAGTATTTCGTCGGCAGAAATCCACGCCTCTCCAGATTTCGACCTCTGCTTGCGAGCTGGATAAAAGACTAGCGAGATGCCTGTTATAGCGGACTTGGATTTCGAAAAATAGGCGCATACGTCGGCATGGTTCGGATCGAGATTGAAGTACAAGTTCGAACGATCGGGATCGGTTCTCGCAAATGCAAACCCTCCTTCACCAAACTTGATTCCGCGATTCTTAAGAACGTTTGTTGCATCCTCTAGTGATTGCCCGACAAAAATTCGGTCATTTACAATGCGATTGGTCTCCTGAGCAACTGCTCGATAAAGGAGCATCAAGACAACTCCAAGTGCAAGAACGTAACCAGCTTGTTTCATGGATTTGCCTCATGGGACGAACGACCGCGTTGACCAAGCCGCCGAGGTTGATCAACTATCGGAATCGACGAAGCTCGGCGGCTTTGGTCCAACGCTTGGTTCGTCCCTCATCAAGGATCAATGCACGCGGAATCAAACTGGATTATGCGGTCTCGCATTTGCAAATCTGCAAAAACTCTCTATCGCTCGATATTCCTCATCCGGAAGATGCCAAAGTTGAATAATCAACAGTACTTTGCCCGTTGTCGATAAAAAAGGATTGTTTGTTGCGATCTGCTCCCAGTCTATATATCCATCAGTCTCGATGAAACGAAATTGCCATACGTCTTGCAGGCCTTCAAAAGGAGGCAATTTCCGAAATCCGAATAATGGGCGCAGTGTGCTGTCGTAACAGGCAGAGCCAAGATGAAATTCGAATCCGATTGGGAGCTTTGTTTCTTTTGCTCGCAGGGTCTCGTAGAATCCCGCTACGTTTGGAACCGCAGAATACGTCTCGCCCTTCCAGATGACGTCACGAGACTCTTCCATGTTAGTGAATTCTGCAGTAGCTCTGTCACTAGTGACTTCAATTGCAATGTTCTTGAATCGTAACATCGCTACATCCCCAGAACGTGTAAAAGGCCCTCGTAATAACTCATCAACTGTAGCCTGCTAGGAGCTGATGGGTTGTTCGCAAACGCTGGATTGTTGGTGACCCACTGATAATAGTTAGCCCATGAAGTCGCCCAAGCGCCAGTCATCCATGGATAAACTGTCGGATTCGCTATGGCTTGCTGTACCTGAGTACCGACGCCCCATACGGTATTCCCCATTTGACTTATCGACCAACCATTGGGAACGAGTACTGTACCCGGGTATGCCGAGTTAATAGTAACAACCTGGTATGTTACTCCCTCAATCGTTACTGTTTCAATGGCAGCAGTTCCTGTTGTTGCGGCACCGGTTGCAATCGTAGCTCCGCCTCCCCAGAGAACAGGATTGACGCCAGCGATTGCGAATCCACCGGCCGCAGTTCCTGCGACGGCAGAAGTTCCCATGGCGACATAGAAGCCAGTCTCCAAGTCATCGTCCATTGCCGAAGGGTTGGTTAGGTAGTACCAGTAGTTTGACCAAAATCCTCGCCAACCCGCTTGAGACGCAGCGTCGCCGCCAGCAGCGAAATATGCATTGGCACTGGTTGTGTTCGCGTATTCTATTTTGGCGTTCACCGAACCATCTGTGTAAACGCATCCATGGATAAGCACAGTCTCCGATCCGTTAGTGGACTCGAGGGAGTAGGCGAATTCGCCGTAAGAATTGCCAGGAGCCAATACAGGAGTTACTTTCAAACAACCGCTAGCGCTGTTCGGAATCAGCTCAACGCCTGATTGATGGTAGACCGCTAATGAAGCGAGATTAAACGATGCTGTTGAACCGACCGACGGCGAGCCGCCCGCAATAGACTGCGCGTACGCATCGAGTGTCGTCGAGAACGCGAACACAAATGTTAAAACGAGACCGGGAAGGTGTTTGATGAGTAACATTTTGGGACTCCTGTAGATTGAAACGATTTGACGGAAGAACGCACCCATCACTCAGCGGCGGGGTGATGGTTTCAACGATAGTGCACCCGATCGCCGCTTGGGTGCATGGTTTGGTTATGCGGGAGGGTGGATAATGGATGAGGAACTAAGGAACGCTTTGGCAAGCGACTATTTCGTGTCGCTCACAAACGAAGTCCGTGTCTGGCGGTTAAAATTCA
>VGZN01000732.1 GCA_016872635.1 Planctomycetota bacterium
AGGTTCACACCACTTTGGGCATATGACCTACCGTCAAAGCGAAAACGATGATCACAATGTGCTGAATCAGTCGATCGATAATGCCGAGCAGTACGGAGAGGTGGTGTACGACGAGCTCAAGGCTGGTCAAGTGTCGATCCACAGTGACTTGTTACTGCATGGTTCCGAAGCGAACGCATCCAATCGACGTCGTTGTGGGTTGACCTTGCGTTACTGCGCAGCTAGCGTGCGGGCTGGCCTGCAATGGAATGAAAAGGGAGTTCAAGTGCGAGGAAAAGACGCCAGTGGGCATTGGTACAACAATGCACGTCCGTCGGGATTCTAATGTTAAACGTGTGTTGCAAGAAAAGCGCTGGCAGTTGACCTGCCAGCGCTTTGCGTTTTTACGATCACCGAGTTGTGATTTCAGTGAAGCTTAGCTCACCGATCGTCCATCGCTGGCGACTACCAAGGTCCGCGAACAGGGTAGACACCGAATTGGTCGGTATGGGTTGGCCAGTATGGGGTTGCGCGGAACATGCCGCCACCCACTCCGTTGGGAGCGTTGCCAGAGAACTGATGATAGACGGGTGTCATCGTGTTTTGTGACACACCCCACGAGTAATTCGACTGCATCGTTACAGTGGGAGGAACGATCAATGCAGTCGGTTGCCCCGTCCGCATCCAATAGTAACCGCCGTGCCATGGCCGCTGGGAAGCTTGACTGCGAGCCCAATAATCTCCCCACGATCCATGCCATGCCCATCCGGCATTGTTCCCGAATCCTGCGCCGTTTCCTGCTCCGGCGGTAGCAGCACCCAACCCTAAGCCGTGCCCATGAAGACCATGGACTACATGGGAGTGTCCGCTGCAATTGCCACTGTTGCACTCAGAGCTGCTAACTACGTGCTGTGCAGATGCGTTTATTGCGAACGCGAGCGAGGCGATAATGCCAACACTCCCCAAGATAATTCTTCGAATCATACGGTACTTACTCACTGTTTCATTGTTATTGAAGATCAGCTGCGCATCGTCCGTGAAGCTCGTCTGAATAATCGTCGGGACTCAGGGATCCAACCCGGAGTCATATCTAGCAATCGTTGATTGGCCTACTGGTGTGGCAATCGAATCGATTTGAAAGCCCAATGAACTGCGCTGCGAGCGGGCGGAGCGTAGTAGGTAGCATGGGTTCTGTTGAGCCCGCGTCCATCATCGTAGTAGGAATGGTATCGGTCGCTGTGCTGATACAGGTAATGATGAGGATAAAAAGGCTGGTAGGTGTAGTAGGTATGGCCAACCGATCCTGGAACACCGATCGGAGAAATGTACATTCCTGCCGTAGCTTGGTTCGCGTTTCCTTGGGTAAAGTAATTGTCGAACACTGGCTGGGTACCTTGACCAAGAACGTTCCCGTAACTGGTCGTGTTTCCTGAGCCAGCGGCTGAGCGGGGCATGCCAGGCAAAAAGGAGGTGCCTGGGGCGTAGGCTCCACCTGGGATGTAGCTGCCCGCAGTGCCGCAGTTCGCGCATTGGGCGATACTGTTTGTTGAAAAACTTGAGAACGAGGCAACGGCGACGCCACCTGCCAACGCTGCTTTGACCAATCCTTGTAGTCGCATTCCTTCCACTCCTGTGACAGTGACGAAACATGTTTGCCAGTGGTCGCAATGATCGCGATGGCTTCACACACATCGGTTGCTCGGCGTCCAACGCTAGCCTTCCCGAGGCAATTCCAGTCGAAGGGCGAGAACGGGCGAGAAATGATGGCGTTCAAAGCGCGGAATCGGATCGTGTCGAAAATCGAGCGTCTGGCCGCAGGAACGCTCGAATTTCCCTAGCCCGCATAGACCGGTTTGCCGTTATGATTTAACCTGTCAGTTTCTGGGCACCCCAACGACCCGGGGCCAGTGATAGTTGACCATGGCCAGCGAATGGTCTGTGGCTGGTAACGTACTCGATCCTGAATTGCAACATTGACGTCGATGGCAAATCCTCCGACCAAATCCCGCCGTGCGACTGCCGAGTCGATGGCTACCAAACAACGCGACGTGTCGGTTAGCGAGTTTTTCGCCAAGAACCGGCACTTGCTAGGGTTCGACAACCCTCGCAAAGCGCTACTCACCACCGTGAAAGAAGCGGTGGACAATTCGCTCGATGCGTGCGAGGAAGCAGGTATCTTGCCAGAGGTCTGGGTTCGGATCGACCAACCCGCGCCTGGACGGTTCCGTGTGGCGGTCCAAGACAACGGGCCCGGCATCGTCAAAAAACAAATTCCTCTGATCTTTGGGAAACTCCTTTACGGAAGCAAATTTCACCGATTGCGGATGAGCCGCGGTCAGCAAGGCATCGGGATCAGCGCTGCAGGCATGAACGGAATGCTGACGACTGGGCGTCCGATGCAGATCCTTTCCAAAACGAGCAAAAAATCGCCTGTCCAC
>VGZN01000733.1 GCA_016872635.1 Planctomycetota bacterium
CAGGCGTACACAACATTGGCAGGCGTACACAACATTGGCAGGCGTACACAACATTGGCAGGCGTACACAACATTGGCGGATCCAGTGGTTTTTGCCGAAGGACTCGGAACCGGATTGAACCCACGCATTCATTATGCAGTTTCTCTGAAAAAATACAGCAGCAGAATGCCTCTGGGGTTTTATCGCGTGGGAGTTACACTGGGTATCCTATGAGTGAAATTGATCCCCAAAATGAAAACGTGTCGAAACCAACCCCCGGCCTGCGAGGTTCCCGAAACCCCGAGGGCCTAGAGCGATTTACCGGAAGTGAATTGGAATTGATTGCTGACCTGCGGCAAATCTCGGGCGACATTGGATTGGAAGGCATTCCCGAGGACGCTTGGCCGCCGCTGGCAAAGTACTGCCTGTTGGTATGGGATTGGAATGAAAAGCTCAATTTGACCCGACATACGACTCCGGAACTTTTCGTCAAACGGGACCTTTTGGACAGTGTTCGATTGGCGGCATTACTCCGCCCTGATGAGGAAGTTCTCGACGTTGGAACCGGGGGTGGGGTGCCTGGGATTTTGGTAGCCATACTACGCCCTGACATCCAAGTTACCTTGTGCGATAGCGTGGCGAAAAAAGCGAAAGTCGCTCAAGAGATCGTCGATCGACTCGGCTTGGAGGTACCGGTCTACCCCATCAGTTTGATCAAGGTACTCGAGGAGTTCCGTTATGACACCGTTTTTGCGCGAGGCGTAGGGCCGCTTGAACGGTTGTGCACATGGCTGCGGAACGAGTGGCACAAGATCGGACGATTGCTCGCGATCAAGGGTCCGCGTTGGGTGGATGAGCGAGGAGAAGCAAGGCATCGCGGATTGCTGAAAGGAGTCGATTTACGGCGACTGGTGTCCTACACCATGCCCGACACAGACTCGGAAAGCGTCATCCTGCAGCTGTCCCGACAGATGGGTGCCAAAGAGGTGGATGAATCGTAGCGATTTGAGGTCAACCCTCTTTAAAGCCCTGAACATGCCGACAATTCGATAGTCCAGGAACACGTTATGGCCCAGGATTCTTAGAGAGCCAAGCGTAGATGCTGTGTGTGTTTCAGATGGTTTCCCATGCGATGTGAGGATTTCGGGCGGATTGCCGTTGTGGTTGGTCGAATCGCTGTGATGGTATGCTAAACTGGGAGTACCCCTGCATGTGGGGTGTTTCGCCGTTGGGTTGGATGAACCGCGGAACCCTGCCTTTGGGCGGCCACAAGGATCCAATGGCGCCTTTTCCTCAACCGGTGTTTTCTTCCCTATTTGGATTCCCTCTTTGGTATCGTGCGAACATGGTCCGCAAGAGTCGTTCGAAGTCGACAACGTATTTGCCAGTAAGGTGCCCGCTAGACCACGGTTGGGCTATTCCCTCCTTGGGCGGCTTCCTTCGCGGTTCTATTTCGATCGTCTTCATAGTCCTGGTTTTCGGATCCATCGCATCAGCCAAGCAAGAGACCAATTCGAAGGAACAGATCGAATTTTTCGAGAAGCGTGTACGTCCGATTTTGGTGGAACGGTGCTACGAGTGCCATGGTGCGAAGGAAGCGAGCGGTGGGCTGCGATTAGACCATCGCGACGGATTGATGGTGGGGGGAGACAGCGGAGCTGCATTGGTACCGAATAACCCCGATGCAAGTTTGATGGTTCGCGCGGTCAGGTACAGCGACGCTGATTTGCAGATGCCGCCTACGGGTGCGATTCCAGCAGCCGAGATTGCGGTGCTCGAGGAGTGGATACGGGTAGGGGCGGTGGATCCGAGGGATAGTATTCCTGAGTTGGAAAACAACAAGCCAACGGGGATGAGCATCGCTGATGGGAAAGAGTTCTGGTCGATGCGCCCCCTCTCCGACCCTGCGATTCCTCAGGTGCAGGATGCTGACTGGGTACAAACTCCGATCGATGCATTCATCCTCGATCGACTCGAACGAGTAGGAATTGCTCCTGCACCTCGCGCGTCTCGGAGGGATTTGCTTCGCCGAATGACATTGGACTTGACCGGAGTACCTCCGACCCTGGCCGAACTTCAAGCGTTGGAGTCAGACGCCTCAGAAGGTTCGATCGAACGATGTGTCGACCGTTTATTGAGTTCACCGCAGTACGGTGTGCGATTCGGCCGGCATTGGCTCGATGTGGCTCGCTACGCAGACTCCAACGGCCTCGACGAAAACATCGCCTACGGGAATGCTTGGCGTTATCGCGATTATGTGATCGACTCATTCAACGCGGATAAACCGTTCGATCGTTTTCTTGAGGAACAGATCGCTGGAGATTTGCTACCCGATTCCAATCGCGAGACCGTGACTGGGACCGGCTTCCTCGTTCTTGGGGCCAAGGTTCTCGCGGAACCGGATCGGGATAAGCTCGTG
>VGZN01000734.1 GCA_016872635.1 Planctomycetota bacterium
GTTTGTCAAAACCATCGCCGCGATTACTTCATCGTGTACAAGATCTACATGCCGCAGCAAATATCGCCGGGCAGTTACCAGCTGCGACTCAATATCGAGGACCGTAAAAGCAAGAAGTTCGGACAGTCGACGGTCGATTTTGAAATCAAGAAGTGACCGGTTGCTCGCGTGACTTAGCGAGGGTTACGTAGCGAGGGTTACGTAGCTCCGTGTGACCCACGACGTCTCGAGGGGGCTTCGTTCCCTTCGGAGACTTGTGGAGCCGTGTCATCCCACGCCTTGACCACAGCCTTTCCATCCTCACGCACGCTCTGTAATTGCGCGATACGCCTGCGTGCGCCGTCTAATTGGGTGTGGCACTTCTGCACATATTCGACCGCTTTAGCATAATCCGCCAGCATCTCCTCTAGCGGAAGTGTTCCACTCTCGAGCTTGCGAACAATCTGTTCCAGTTGCGTCATCGCTCCCTCGAAAGTCATCGATTCTTCGACGGTTTTTGCGTCGGCATTCGCCTCAGATTTTGCGTCGGCATTGGCCTCGATGTTCGCTTTTGATTTCGCCATGGAATACCCTGCGTCTCCTACGTACCGCTACAACCCTTACAGATGGAACACGCCGAATCGCAATCGGACGACGGCTCCCGGTATTTGCTTCTCAGCCTCCGAAAATAACCTATTCAACCCGTTAGGAGAAGTCTCTACCGGGACTTATGAATCAGATGAGTAGAAACAAACGCAAGAACCCGACCCGCGGAATGGGACAACCTGTCCCTTGCTCGCCGATTCGAAAATCGTACCGTCCGTTGGACTCCCGTGCGAGTTCCACCGCTGCCGAGACGTCGTTGTCAGAGAACGGATCTGCGGTGTTGTTGGAATCCACTTTGCCTGTATCCACGAGCCAAACCAATCCATGCTCACTTTCGAGCGGCGCCAATCTAACGATCGACCCCGTAGCGGCCAAGCTCAACACGATCGAATCGTTGCTCAAGTCCGTCAATACGCAACGCGACCAAGGTCCAGCGGACTTTCGACTACCGAGTGGTATGTTCGATGCGCACGCCGCTTGGATGGCGGCAATCGATGCAAAAATTCAGCAGTTCTTGGAGACAATTCAAAGGTATGAGCGCGAGAGGTCGGAGCTTGAGACGCAACGCCTCGAACTTCAATCTGCAATCGATGAAGCGACAACCCGTTGCGAGCATCAGGAATCGATTCGAAGAGATTCGGATTGGGTCCAAGACACAAAGAGGTTGGACGAAGGCCTAGAGCGAGCCCAGCAAGAAATTCAGCGTTTGACTGAATTGCTTCAGAACTCGCGGGATGAGTACAACTCGCTTCTGAGTTTCATCGAAAGCGAATCCCGAGCCGTTCTGGAATCGGCCGATGACGCAGATTCCATAGTCATGCTTCCGTCCGAAATGGAGCGCGAGTTCCGTCTAGAAATCTCCCAGCTACATGAACAAGTCGATTTCTTGCATGGTGAGTTAAACCTCGCTCGTAGCCAATCGGCGACGCCTAACCCGGAAGCGACCGAGTTGCGTTTACAAGTCGAGTATTTGCGCAGCCAAGTCCTTCAAGCTCGTTCGGAATCCTCGAATCTGAAGATGCAGTGCGAAGAATTGGTCGCGCGGCTGGCGACTCTCAAAGGGCCCAGCAACAACGAACGTACGGCAGCATTGTCCTGGGAAGAACGAAAGCGCGAATTGCTGCAGCAACTTGAGACCGAGTCCAACAGCGAGTCGGGGGAGAATCCATCCATCGATGCTGAACTGCAACGAATCCTTGCTGAAAAGAATCAAGAACTCGTTAGCCGCGAACAAGAAATACGTGAACTTCGCAATCTAGTTGAGCAGCAATCGATCTCGCAAAATGGATTGGCGATCGGTGCCGCTGCAGTCGCTGATATCGTCGAAGCGGATGATATCATCATCGCCGAACGGATGAAGCTCCGAGAGTTGCAGCATGAATGGGAGCAGAAGCAACGGCAGTCGGAAATCGAGATGTCGCTTGAGCGAGCCAAATTAGCCCGTGAACGGCTGGAACTGCAGGATAAATTTCGCGAACTCCAGCAACTGCAAAAGGGGTGTGGCACGATTGATGGGACCGGATCTCCGGAGAAACCAACCAGCAAACAGCGAGGCAATTGGTTCGCTCGCCTCGGCTTGAAGGACGATTGAAGCATGCAGGTCCGCCAGCGTAATATCCGGTTGGACGCACGCGAAACGATACGACCGATAGGGATATGTGCTTCGGGAGAATGGTGGCGTGGAACCGGCCGCTAGCGCGTTGCTGCTCACAGGAGCGGTGCAACGATGATGATGGATGTTACTGCGTGGAACCGGCCGCTAGCGCGTTGCCGCTCACAGGAGCGGTGCAACGATGATGATGGA
>VGZN01000735.1 GCA_016872635.1 Planctomycetota bacterium
CGCTTTGAAGGTGTTCCCTGCACCGTCATTCTCTTCGAGAAGATGTTTTGCTGATTCAAAATTGGCGTCGAGATTAAACTTGGCCTTCAACTCATCCTTGATATTAGGAACTTGTTCGATCAACGAAAGTTCGTACACGCTTTGGGCGTTGTCGGTGACAGGGCCGTAGGAGTCCACTGCGATGGTAACGGGACCCATGCCGAGGAACCCGAAAGCCACCAAGCCGAACGAAAACACTTCTTTGGCAACCATCAAACCACCGAGACCAGCGCTGCCACCGATGGTCGAGATCCAGTAGGCGATGGCCATCAAACCAGCGATGCTGATACCGAGCCACAAGCAGGAAAAATTCCCAGCAACCAGCCCGGAAAGGATATTGAGGGAGGCTCCACCTTCGCGGCTTGACGTGACTACTTCCTTGACGTGGGCCGACGAAGTTGAGGTGAAAACCTTGACCAGCTCCGGAATGATTGCTCCCGCCAAGGTACCGCAAGAGATAATCGTTGATAGTTGCCACCACAAATTGCTGTTACCGCCAAGCGATGGAATGAGTAGCCAGGAAACGGCATAGGTGAGAGCGATCGAGATTAAGCTGGTTATCCAGACCAGCCGAGTCAAAGGATGTTCGAAGTCCATCTTGTCCGCGTTGCCGTACTGGGATTCCGTCCAACGTTCGTTCAAGAAATAGGCTGCGACCGATGCAACGATCATCATGGAACGCATCACGAACAGCCAAACCAACAATTGAACTTGGATTTGCTCAAAGTTCGAGCCGGCCGATTTCTCGTTGATCGCCAGCAAGATAAAGGTGATCAGTGCAACGCCCGTCACGCCATACGTTTCGAATCCGTCAGCGCTGGGGCCTACGGAATCACCCGCATTGTCACCGGTGCAGTCCGCAATCACACCTGGGTTCCGTGCATCGTCTTCTTTGATCTTGAACTCAATCTTCATCAAGTCCGATCCGATGTCGGCGATTTTGGTAAAGATACCGCCAGCGATTCGTAGGGCAGCCGCGCCGAGGCTTTCGCCAATCGCGAATCCGATAAAGCAGGCGCCGGCGATTTCGCGTGGCAAAAAGAGTAGGATACAAAGCATCATCAGGAGTTCGACACTGATGAGCATCATGCCGATGCTCATCCCCGCCTTGAGAGGAATCGCATAAACAGGGTACGGCTTTCCGATCAAGCTTGCGTGTGCAGTTCGCGAGTTCGCAAAGGTATTCACTCGAATCCCGAACCATGCCACCATGTAACTTCCCAGAATCCCAATGATGCTGAACAGGACGATCGTCCCAACCGTGGCTGCCGGTTTCCCTTCTAGCCATCCGAAGTACATGACAATCACCACTGCAATGATTGCCCACAATCCGGCCAAGAACTTGCCTTGGGTTACCAGATAGGTTTTGCAGGTTTCATAGATCAACTCAGACACTTCGAGCATGCTCGAGTGCACATCCATGTTTTTCAGTTGTGAGTAAATTCGGATCCCAAACGCCAGTCCGGCAACGCAAATCCCTAGCCCGATAAAGAGCAAAGTGCGACCCGACATCCCTAGAAACCTAGAGTTGCCCAAGTCTGGGAGAACCAAGTCTGCTTCGCCGTGGACGGCGGTAGCCCCAACTTGTCCTTCTTGGCCAAAACTTACACCGCTAAAAACCATTCCTAAAAGGAACAAAGCGAAGACCCAACCGAGGGACAATCTAAGGCCAGCTTGGTGGGGTAAGACTGGGTATTTCATCGAATCAATCCTACTAATTCGTGGAGAGTGAGCGCTCACAGATTGGAGGGAGTAAAGTATCGTCAAATCAATCGTAGTTCAAGCACGGCAAAAGTCATTTCGGGCAACTAAATTTACTTTTGACCGGCTTTAAAGGGAAACGGGATGCCTTTGAGTCTCAGGCTAGCTAATATTGCGATTGCTTAATCAGTGGGTCTACTACTGGGTTTGGAAGAAGTGCTTCGCGTTGGGACCGGAATCGGGTTAGACTGAACGGAAATCTCGGTGCTGGCGTAAGTTGTAGACGTTAGATTGGTCCAAATTTCCGAGATCCTTGAAGTGAAAAATTCCTCCTGGAGTTTAGTGTGTCGATCCTGAATACGTTTCGCATAGCGATCGCTGCCTTGAGCAAGAACAAGATGCGAGCTGGTTTGACCATTCTCGGTGTCGTTATCGGAATCGCTGCGGTGACCGCCATGGTTTCGATAGGGACATCGGCGAGCGAGTTGGTTCAAGGGGAGTTCAGAAACTTGGGTACCAATGTCATCGTCATTTCTCCTGGCAGTCGGCAAGCGCGCGGGGCGAGGAGTCAGATTCCATCGTTGACAGCTGCGGACATCGCCGCTGTGTCCAAGGAGTGCCCAA
>VGZN01000736.1 GCA_016872635.1 Planctomycetota bacterium
GGGAGACGGCACTTCGCGGTTTGGATTGTACCACGTACCATCGTTGCGAGCAGCATGCTTACTCGAGGTTATCCAAATCGACCGGGGGCAATTTCCTCTTCCCGTAGAACTTGGTGATATCGATCCCTTGCCGTTGCTCCTCCTCGAGGAACTTGATCCTGGCCTCAAGCCTTTCGACTCGGCGTTGCATCTGGGGAATCAATTCCAGAGTGTTGTCGAATACTTCTCGCTTCGGGACAGAGGGATATCCGAGGTGACGCTGCATGGCTGCAAAGAGAAACAGCGGTTCTTTGCGTCGGTTTGCGAATGCGATTTTGCCTTCGCGAGCGCCGAACAGAATCGGGTACTCGGCTTCGGCATCTGCACCAAGGTGCCTTTTTCGATAGGTTACAAAGTCTTCGCTGCGACCGTAGATCAGATCGGCGAGGTCGACCAATCCAAGTTGGTTTCGGACAATCAGTAGCCATTCACGCCATGCGGGAGTGTACGCTGGATCGTCGCTCATGCTTTTTAGGCCGGCGTCGTAGGACAAACGATTGCGGCAGATAGCTTCAAACTGGTAGAAGAAGAGCCCTTGCGGATCCATGCACTCAGCCGCTTTGTAGGACGCTTCCAACTGCAGGATCCGGAGTGCCGTTCGAAAGTCGAACCGACCTCGGTCCTCTTCGGCTTGCTCGATGAGGAAGCTTTGGAACGGAGTGAAGTAATGAGAGAGTCGTCTCATTCCTGGAGCTAAAACTCCAGAATGCTTGAGCTCATTGCTGAGAAAGTCCAGTGCGAGCGGAAGCTTGGTCGTCGCGAGAACTTCGAACCGACACTGCTGCAGCAGATCCTGCAGCGTGATGTCTTGGCCTAGCCTCTCCCAAAGAATACGAAACAGATAGGACTGTTCCACGTGTTCTTCGCGGGGCAGAGCATCGGCCATGGTGTACCTTGTGCTCCTCTCGGGAACTGGTTACCAACGGGGAGCTGGTTACCAACGGTACTAGTTGCCGGCAGCTGGAACCACCCAAACCTTGAGTTCGGTGGAAATATCTGGATGGAGCTGTACTTTGACCGTGTACAGGCCGAGTTCCTTAAGCACACCCTCAAGCTTGATCTGGTCGCTAGAGACGGTGAATCCATTGGCCTTGAGAGCAGCAACGATTTCCGTTGCTCCAACGCTACCGTAGAGGTGTCCATCTTCGTTGGCATTGGCTTCGACGTTGATCGACTGCTTGCCGATTTGGTCTGCCAATCCACGCAGAGTCACTAATCGCTTCTTCTCGATTTCAACCAACTTTGCCCTGTGTTTTTCGATCATCCGCTTGTGATGTTCGTTGGCAACAATGGCTAATCCTTCGGGCAGAAGGAAGTTGTTGGCGAAGCCTGGTTTGACTTCAACGATGTCGCCCGACTTGCCGAGATGCTCGACGCTCTGGATAAGCATCAACTGGATGCCACCGTTAGGACCCTTAGGAAGGCGAGGGAATCGGGGAGTTCTTTTTTTCGTCGTTGTCATGATAGCAATCAATTTCAGCCAAAAACTGGGGATGCGGGTATGATGTTATAGCTTGAGACTCTCTCGACTAGAAGGGCATTTCTTCGCCTTGGTAAAGAGGTTCTTCGGGGATTTCGGATATGTGGATGTCTTCTTGTTGGCCCGAGTATCCGTTTTGGTGGCCTGCGTAGCCATTGTCGGCGAACCGAGCGGGTGCATTCCCAGTATTACCTGCCGATTTGTTGCGTGGGCCTGCTCCCCCTTCCGGTTTCCCGGATAGGAATTGCATGCGCTCGGCGATGACGTAAAGTTTGGATCGTTTCTGACCGTCTTTTTCCCAGGAGTCGAGTTTCAATCGGCCTTCGATGAAGATTGGGGATCCTTTGCTGAGGTACTCGCTTACCAGTTCGGCCATCCTGCCAAAGAACGTGACGTCGACGAAGGTCGTTTCGTCAACCCATTCCCCCGATGCATTCTTTCGCCGATCGTTCACAGCGATCGCGTTTTGGCAAACCGCCATTCGGCTGTTGGACGTGTGCCGGATTTCGACGTCACGGGTGAGGTTGCCGATGAGTACGACGCGGTTGTAACTGGCCATGGATGGATCTCCTCAAGGGGCTGGTGCGATGTTCCGGTTGGATATTTCCGGTGCGAAAGTTCCGATACAATCTTGAGGTTCGTTAGGGGCTTCTGATTCTGTACGGCAGGATCAGTGAGCGTTGCGGGTGCCGATTGCGTGTTCGTCGAGCGTGTCACGGGCTGATTCGGGATCCTTCGAAATCAGCCACCGGTCTTCGTTGCGTTCGGTCGTTTCCCTTCGAACCATCGTAGCGAAACGGAATCTACTACTCCTCTTCGCCTTCCACTTCCTCTTCGTCGTCAG
>VGZN01000737.1 GCA_016872635.1 Planctomycetota bacterium
TCGGTATCCCTGCATCGGTTTTAAGCGTCGAAGAAACAAACTCGCTCGATCCCAACGTAACCATGAATACGGTCGGATCGGTCTACTATCCCAAAGACTGCCACTTGGACCCAAGCCAACTGATGCAGTCGCTGCGCAATAAAATTATTTCGATGGGAGGCAAGTTCCTACTTCGTGAACATGCTCAAGGCTGGAAATCGTCAAATGGTCGAATCCATGCCGTTGAGACCGTGTCCGGAGACGTCGAAGCCGACGAATTTGTGCTGTGCGGCGGTGTGTGGACCGATGGAATGGTACGATCACTCAAACTCCGCATCCCAATGCAGCCGGGCAAAGGCTACTCATTGACCGTACCGGATCCTGTCGAATTACCGAGTGTCTGCTCCATCTTCGTGGAGGCCAAGGTTGCCGTGACTCCCATCGGCCATTCGTTGCGTTTCGGCGGAACCATGGAGCTGGGAGAGCTGAATCAATCGATCGATCCTCGCCGCGTTCAAGGGATCGTTAAGAGTATTCCCAAGTACATGCCGAACTTCAAACCACAGCATTTCGAAGGCATCCAACCATGGGTAGGACTCCGCCCTGTATCACCAGATGGCCTACCCTACATTGGACGAACTAATGCCTACTCCAATCTTACCATCGCAACCGGCCACGCCATGATGGGTATCAGCCTTGGTCCGATCACCGGTAAAATTGTCGGCGAAGTCCTCGACGGTGAAACGCCATCGGTCGATTTATCCCATCTCTCCCCAGATCGGTTTGCTGAGTAAACCCACTATTGGGTCGAATCGCGAATCGCTCACCGGAGCCGCCCCCTGAAAACCTCCGATCACGATTTGCTGGAAACAAGGTTACGAGTCCGAATAATCCTTATAATCGGGACCATTCACCGATTCCCTTGAGGTGGTTGCTCAACCCTGCCGAAGCCCTTGGGACTCGCATGGCCGCCTAAGCGCTGGCAAACTATCTTTAATTGGCAGTGGGTTCGTTGCCGGCTGCGTCCTAATTGCGTGAGAAGTGCTTGCTGCTGAGGTAATATGAAGGTTCTAGTCACGGGATCAAGTGGATTGATCGGATCTGCTGCTGTTCGTCATTGGGACGCTCTCGGTGCTGACGTTGTCGGGCTCGATAACAACATGCGCCAAACATTTTTTGGCCCTGCTGGTAGCACCGCTTGGAACCTGGAACGCTTGCTCTCGGAAACCAATCGTTTCACCTCTCATGCGATCGACATCCGCGATCGTGAAAGCGTGTTCGATATCATTCAAAAAACTAGACCAGAGCTAGTCATCCACTGCGCCGCTCAACCTTCGCATGACAAAGCGAAAGACATTCCAATCTTAGACTTCGAAGTCAACGCGCTTGGAACCATGCACATGCTGGAAGCAACGCGACAGTTTGCGCCCGATGCCGTCTTCTGTCACATGAGTACCAACAAAGTGTACGGAGATGCTCCTAACGAATTGCCACTCGTCGAACTGGAGTCTCGCTGGGAGTATGCTCGACCTGAAGATTATCACGGTATTGCTGAGACGTGCCGTATCGACCAAACATTGCATTCTTTGTTTGGTGCATCGAAAACCTCCGCCGATGTGATGGCCCAAGAGTATGGCAAATACTTCGGATTAAAGGTAGGCGTCTTTCGCGGTGGATGCTTGACCGGAGCCTCGCACTCAGGTGTCGAACTCCATGGTTTTCTTTCCTACTTGGTCCATGTCGCAGTCACCAAAAAGCCGTACACCATTCATGGTTACAAAGGCAAGCAAGTTCGAGACCAAATCGAAAATTCAGACGTTATTGCAGCCTTCGAAACATTTGCAGCAAACCCGAGACCAGGGGAAGTCTATAACCTTGGTGGAGGGCGGGAGAACTCTGCATCCGTTCTCGAGTGCATCGAACTCATATCAAAAATAAGCCCCTACCATGTTCGCTACACCGTCAGCGGACAAAATCGGATTGGAGACCATATCTGCTACATATCCGATCTGAGAAAAATAAAATCTCATTATCCTGACTGGTCAGTCCGAATAGATTTAGAGACGATCCTGGGCAAAATGATTGAGATGGAAGAAGCCAAAGCCCGATAGGAAAAAATGATGATCATTAAAAAAGCAGTAGTTACTGCAGCTGGTCCCGGACAGTCTTCATTGCCCCTCCAACGATTGGTCGATCGCGATGGTGTTGAAAAAACAGCCCTCGAAATGATCATCGAGGAAATCGTATCGGCAGGGATCGATTCCATCGCTATGGTGCTGAGCCCAGGATCGGAAGAAGCGTTCCGTGAAGCTGCTGGAAATCATATCGAACGCGTGACGTTCGTTACGCAGCGCGAAGCCGCAGGCTACGGCCAAGCGAT
>VGZN01000738.1 GCA_016872635.1 Planctomycetota bacterium
GATCCGCGTAGCGACCATCGCCGACGTACGAGCCGCCGAACCGATCCTCCGGCAACAGCTTTCGCCTGCGCCTCTGATCCGTTCTTACGCGCTCGAAAAGAAACTGGGACTCGCTCCCCATCGCCGTGTTTGGATCAAGGACTACGGGTGGACACCGGTCGGGTCCTTCAAATTGCTCGGCGCATTAAACTGGATGGCAAATCATCTTCATGAACTTCATGATCGGCCCGTGGCAGCCCATTCCTCCGGCAATTTCGCTTCTGGGATTTCGTTCGCCGGAATGCGCTATAGAAAACGCGTGATCATCGTGATGCCCGAATCCGCACCTCGTATCAAATTTGAGCTGACGCGGTCCTTTGGTGCTGAAGTACGCACCTACGATATCACCACCGACCATTTGACAGGGACCCGCGATCGATTAGCCAAGGAAATTGCCGAGCAGGAACATGCATTGCAAGCGTCACCGTACGATGATCCTTTCGTCATCGCCGGGAATGGCGTTGGAGGACTGGAGATTGTCGAGGAACTGCATCGTCAAGGGAGAAACTTATCCCATTTCATTTGTTCGGTAAGTGGTGGCGGATTGATGGCAGGCCATGCCCTCGCTATCGCCGATGGATTCCCCAACGCTCAAATCATCGGCGTAGAACCAGAAGGGGCCGATGATTTTCGACAGTCCCTCGCGCAGCAGAAGCGCGTACGCGTACCCAAGCCAACCAGCATTTGCGATGGGCTGCTCTCGTACGACGTTGGAGAGCACAATTGGCCGATCCTGAAGCGATTGGTTCACTCAACCACCGTCGTGAGCGATTTGGATATACGCCGAGCTATGGCTTGGATTTTCGAAAAGCACGGACTGCGCACCGAGCCATCGGGGGCCATTACGACCGCAGCCACCCTGAGCAGCAACAGCAACGGTTCTAACTTGGACCTGTCAGGAGACGGCGACATCGTCGTGGTACTCAGCGGACGGAATGTCGATCCAGGAACCTTTGCTCAGTACATTCAACTCGGTTAACTCGATTGACTCGAATCCGGACGAGGTTCGATGAAGTCGCGGCTATTGCTCAATCCACGGAGATTCGCTTTCGCGTTCGTCCCACCATAGATCGTGCGGCTCGCCATCGAGAGGCATTCGAATATTCTCGATTTCAGACCAGAGACGCGTCACCGATTCGATCGGCTCTTGGACGGGTGCCTCTTCGAGTTCGTAGTTGAACCAGAACGAATCATCTTCAGCTTCCTCTTCGACCTTGACCAATTTGACTGGCAATGTCTGGCTGCGAGGTTTCAACGTGATGATATCGGGTTCTTCGTGGGCGACCAGTCGAGGCTTCACAGGCAATATCAGAGGCTCAGGCGGTTCGACCATGATCGTTGGCGGAGCGACAGGAGTTTCTAGCACGACGGGATGAACAGGGTGGACCTCAACATGTGGAACCGGTTCGACCACTGGTTCTTGTGGGTAGTAGACCGATGCCTCACCTGGTTCGCCTTGGTTCGGCAGCACTCGAACTTGGACGTCGATACTGTGGAACAACTTCATGATATGTTCATGACAGGTGAACATGACCACTTGGTGACCGAGTGCAGCAAAGTCACGCAAAACCTTCGCGGCGTTTGTTGCACGGATCGAATCGAAGTTGACCAGAACGTCATCGAGAACCAAAGGCAATGTTACTCCGCGACGTGAATAAGCCGCTGCCAAACTGAGACGTAAGGCGATGAAGACTGCTTCGCGGGTACCGCGACTGAGTACTTCGAGAGGAAGACTCTGCCCCTTCTCGTTATCGATCCGCAGTGCATTCTTGCCGAGTGGGGTCCAAACACGAACATACTTCCCTTCGGTCAGTTGCTTCAAAAAGGACGAGGCCTCGCGAAGCGTTTCCGGTTGCCTTTCGCTCTCGTAAACCTCGCAAACTTTTTCAAGCATGCACGTTGTCACCCCAAGCGTCCGCCAATGACTTGCACACTCTTGAATTTGCCGTTCCAAGCAAGCCAATTCGAGCTTTGCTTCCGACAAACGTCGATCGGCCGCAAGCGTTTTCATCTCCTGTGCAATTTCCCCTTGGCGTTGCAACAGCTGTGCGATTCGCTCTTCAGCACCACTGATCCGCGTTCCCAACGTATCCCAACGCTTCTCCAGTTCGCCACCTGGCGTGTTGGCGAGAAGACGCTCGACAGAATCGTAGGAAACATGAGTACCCAGGATCGCACGGATGCGGGAGTCGAGCCCTTCAATCTGGCTCTGCAACTTGAGATGCTGATCCTTGCGGGTAAGCTGTTCCTCGAGTTGCTGGGATGTTTCTACCCCTAGTTCTGTGAGATAGCTCTGCCGCGCGCTGATCAACCTCTCC
>VGZN01000739.1 GCA_016872635.1 Planctomycetota bacterium
ACTGCGATTCCGGAAGGGATATTTAACCCCTCCGCAAAGATGGTGACCTTGTCCACGCGACCATCGCCGTCGGTGTCATCGAGAATCTTGATCCTGTCTCGACCCGGACCAGGTTCGTGTCGTGGATATTCAAAGCTCTCTGTCACATAAATTCGACCTGAATCGTCAAACGCCATGGCAACGGGATTGAGCAGGTCCGGTTCGCTCGCGACGAGTTCGACATGGAAGCCTTCGGGAACCACCATTTTTTGAAGGGCTTCGTTCGGGGTAAGCGGTGGCCCAGGCGGTTTCGTCTGCTTCCGCGGGATGAACTCTTGGCATGAAGCCATCGGAACCGAGGTACAAACGGCGAAGGCTGAGATCGCCAATGCTAGGGCAAGTTTCATTCTTCTGAAAATCATGAATGCAGATCGGATTGCAAGGGGAATAAGATAGGAGCCGATATGAGCAACTCTATTTTGGCATGCTACTTTGCGAACCTCCAGCGACATTGTCTCAATTGCGCCAGCGGTGAGGCTTTCAGGACCTCGTACCAGACGGTGACCAAGGTGCCGTCGTCGCATTCTACGGTGGATGGGTAACCGAGATCTCCTGAGTGCCCATCGTCGCTGATCGTCATAGGTTCGCTCCAAGTCCTCCCCGAATCAACGCTGATGCGAGCTTGATTTCCGAAGGGTGGTTTGCGATACCCGTAGGACATGAGTAACCTGCCGTCCTTCAGGTGAAGCAAATGCGAAGGAATGCCCCACACTCCTATCTCGTGAGGAGTCGTCCAGTTGTGACCACCGTCTATTGATTCGGACTGCAACGTTTGGTTCTTCGACTGCGGGTTTTCATTCCTAATGTGACAGATCAAACGATTGTCGCTGGCGTGGACTAAGTGCAACTCGTGGTACGCCGATGCTTTGTCTCCGTCTCGGATTGGAAGATCGGCGATCCATTGCCAAGTGATCCCGTCGTCGGTGGATTCACATACTCCGATTCGCCCCCCGTCCCAGAGGGACTTGCCTGCGAAAAGAAGCCTACCTTCTCGAGTGTTTATTGGCCCATGGGGGCTGTTCACGGGTACGCGATAGCGTGCAGACCAAGTGACACCACCATCGGTCGATCGAATCATGAAGCAACCCAATTCCGCATGTCTCTCGTCGGGCGATAACCGATCACGGGCCGCCCTCCATTCTTCGATCAATTTCGCATCCGTAAACCCACCTGGTTGACCGATGGGTGTCTTCTCGGCTCGTTCGAGAATCGGCTCAAAGGCGAGCGATGTGAAGTGGGTTACAAGGATCGAGCCTTTGCGCGTCTCCAAGACTCCAGCATCCCGATCATCAATGGGGCTGTCGAGAATGACTTGAGGCCATCCCCACGACAATCCGTTGTCCTTCGACCGCATCCACTCAAGTCGACCGAAGGGGCAGACATGCGCCTCTCGGCCACCGGAGAATGCAAGAAGCAATTCTCCATTCGATCGTTTGGCTAAGGTCGGCCAACCATGGTAGAGAGGAGGTTTCCAACTGATGACTCGTCGATCAAGGATCTCGATTTCGGGCGAGGCAACTTTCTCTATTTCCGTTGCTTTAGGCTCATCCGCGTATGAAGCCATCGGGAAAACGACGCAGGAAAAGATCGCGAGCGCGGCTGAAGTGGATGTTCCCTTGGATGCTGCATGCGTGATCAATCGAGCGGTTCGATTGCGAGTGATGTAATTCCAAAACCACTGAAACATAACCAAGACACGATTTTCGAAGCGAGCCAAATAAAGGATGTGAATAAATAGCCATGCGAGCCACGCAATCCGACCGGTCATCCGCCATTTTCCTGATTCCACGACGGCATGAGAACGACCGATGGTCGCCATGGTTCCTTTGTCCCAGTACACAAACGGTTGCGGTGGTTGGTCTCCTTGAGCCATGCGAGCGATGCGTTGCCCAATGTAATGGCCTTGTTGCATCGCAACGGGGGCTACCCCAGGGAGAGTGGTACCATTCTCGGTAGGGAATGCCGCCATGTCGCCGGCTGCGAATACGTTGGGGTAGTCTGCGATGGAACAGTGTGAATCCACAGCAATACGTCCCCCGCGATCGAGCAGTGATTCTTTTCCAGCGGCTTTCGCCAATTCGGTTGCTAACTTCGAAGCCTTGACTCCCGCCGCCCAGATCACGTTGCGAGTGTCGATTCGATGCATCGAACCATGACGCTTGATCATCACATGATCGGGATGGATCTCCTCGACGCGTGACTCATTCCACAACTCGGTTCCCAAGCTAATCAAGGCTTTTTGTGCACTATCGGAAAGCGTCGGATGGAATTTATCGAGCACCTTTTCGCTATTTTCGACGAGGATTATACGAGCCGA
>VGZN01000740.1 GCA_016872635.1 Planctomycetota bacterium
AAGTTCTATCCTAAAGGAACTCGAGCGATCCAATTATACGATTCCAGCGTCGATAGTAATTTCCTGAAAACCTTCGGGAGAAATCAAAGACGCATCACGTGTGAATGCGAACGCAGCGACGAGCCGAGCATCATCCAAGTGCTGAACCTGAGCAACGGCGATACACTCAATAACAAGCTCGCGGAGTCCGGTAGTGTGATCGACGCCTGGATGTCTCAGTTTGGTGATGATCTACCATCCATAGTTCGAACTGCATTTCTTCGAACTTTGTCTCGCTACCCCAACGACAACGAGCTGAAAAAAATTGTTGATGAACTGCAATCCAATGAAGTGGAACGACGGATCGGGCTCGAGGATTTGCTGTGGAGCTTGATGGCGTCGAAAGAGTTTTTGTTCAATCACTGATGCTCCGCAACACTCTCGCAAGGACTGCAAATACCGGCGGATCTTTCCACCGGAACGCAAAACGATTCCCCCGATAAAGTGGACGTTCGGTTTCCAAGTGTCCAGCGGAAGCGTAATTTCTTCCCAATTATTAAGATTACGGGTAAAAAAAGCTGTCCCCATCCCCCCTCTGAGCAGCAATAAATACGTCTTGAAAGCAAGCACTGTTATCGATTGGGGTTGGCATGGGCTGGCGGGGTTGGCATGGGCTGACGGGGTGAAGATTTAGTGGTGCTCCTATTGTCCTTCGCCATCACACCCGGAAAATCGACTAAACTGATTCGATAGTTGCGACGAGTTTGGGATTACCTGGTACGTTGAAAACGTCCTGGGATTTTAATCGATCAATTGGAGGGGAAGCGGAATGAGCGAAAGCTCCTCGTTGGATTGCAGCGTCCTAGTACTGAATCGATTCTTCATGGCGATTCGAGTCATCGATGTTCGTAGGGCCATGACATTGTTGTACCGAGGGTGCGCCGAAGTCATCACTATCGAGGACGACCAGTACACCAATTATGACTTCGAGAATTGGTGTGAACTGTCCGAACTCAAGGCACTTGAAAAGCAACCTGGTGAAGATTACATCAAAACCCCTACTCGCGAACTGCAAGTCCCTCGTATCGTGCGGCTCGTCATGTACGACCGTATCCCTAAATCCACGGTGCGGTTCAATCGCAAAACATTGTTTGCAAGAGATGGCTATCGATGCCAATACTGTGCTCAGACGCGTCCGATGAGCCAACTTAGCCTCGACCACGTCGTACCTCGTTCCCAAGGCGGACGGACAACGTGGGAAAATGTTGTTTGCTCCTGCACAACCTGCAATAGCCGAAAAGGTGGACGAACACCGACTCAAGCGGGAATGAAACTATTGACGGAACCTGTTCGTCCTAACGCCAATCCAGGTATCACAGTAACCCTGAAAGACCCTCGCTACCGATCCTGGAAAACGTTCTTACCCTCCATGGGCGCTGCAAGTTAGCAAAGTCTCGCAATAAACATCGCTGCGGGGCCCCCTCGGCGACTCGATTCCGCACTGGAACGCCTTTTTCGAGCATACGTGCATCGCTAGCATTTCGATTTATAGGATGGGCGATTCACGATAAATCCCGATCTCGAACTGAATGGCATGCTCAGCAGCAAGTAGGATGCAAGTCGCTATGGCGTTTACTGATAAGGTTTCCTAACCTACCGCATTGATTAAGCAATACTACGTATTTCTCGGGCGTGCAGGTAAATGGAATTGCTCGACACCAAGTACCTCTTGACGACGTCCGAAATCGGATCACCGCTGTACCGCTCGTTACTGCTCGACCTGCCAGATAGTCTTCGCGGAGAAACCGTGCGAATCGATGGACGGCCAACGTTCTCTTCGAGATGCAATCGCACGTGTATTGCAAGTCTTGTATCGTTAGCATTCATGCTATCTTTCTGGCTCCTGGCTGTCGAAAGAGCATCGGCACAATTGACATTGCGAGACAGGCCCATCCCCGAAGCCGATGCGATCAAAAAATGGATGTCCAGGAGTGCCGTTGCTGATGGAACCATCCACGGCTGCGCCATGGTATCGATTGATCGGGGTTATGCAGTCGGCGACCGAGGATTGATCTTGGCGACCGAAGATGGGGGAGCAACATGGCGGAAGGTATCTTCTATTCCTGGAACAGTCCTATATGCCATAGGCTTCGAACCTGAGGAAACAGTCCCAGAACTCTCGATAGGAAACATTCGCCAGGCCTCCTTTGCTGATGGTCTCGCCATCGGTGGCTCGATCGATCCGTATTCAGGACATAGCGAAGGAATCGTTCTTCGCACGAACGACGAGGGAAAGTCCTGGGTCAAAGTCTCATTGGTTGGCATACCTCGATTAACCGGGCTGCAGCGAATTGGTACGAAGCACTGGCTAGCTTG
>VGZN01000741.1 GCA_016872635.1 Planctomycetota bacterium
ATGTGTGCAATCTCCTTGTCGGTCACTGTTGGTTCTTGCGGAACCTCCGGCAACTTCAGGTCTGTAGCAGGCTTCGCATTTGCCGTTCCAATGCAATAAAGGGCCTTGCTAGTTGGCAGATAGAGCTTTCCATTGGATGCTGCAAACGAACCGAAGATCTCGCTGTTATCGTTAAGCCGCATCTGGCCGAGAACCTTGATCTCGGTGTCGGTGGGTTCCAAACACCAGACGCGTCCCGTATTCTCGCCGATGTACATCTTTCCACCGGCGACCACCGGGGATCCGAACATGTTTCGCCCTAGCTTCTTTTCAACTTCGACTTCACCCGTCTTTGCGTTTACTCCAAACATCGCGCTGCCGTCGTCCACAAAGTAGATCCGGTTGCCGATTTTCACAGGGGCGCTTCGGCTGACCGTCTTCTTCGGAACCTTCCATAACAGCTTGTCCTCGGTGATATCTCCCGAGGTATTTCCGTCGAACGCAAAGACCGCTCCTAGGATCGTCCGGTCCGTTTCGTTCTGTTCCCCGTGCCCCATATAGACGATCCCGTTGTCGACTAACGGAGCCACATTCAAACCGCGCGGGGATGCTTGGTATTTCCAAATCACTTTGCCTGTACGTGGCTGCAACGCATAGACCGCTCCGTCGGCCGCTCCCAGCACCATCGCAGCTTGTCCATTGAGAACGGTGTAGATTGGAGTGCTGTATGTCGTATCCTCAGGCCGTACCCGGGTGCTCATCAACCAAACAGCAGCGCCCATATTTTTGTCCATAGCGATAAAACGGTGGGCCGGAATCGCAGTCTGGTCCCAACCGGTCATCACCCCACTGATGATCACCATGTCCTCAAACAAAGTCGGAAAATTGGTTCGACCACCGTACGTTGAGAGCATCCCGTACTCTTCGAGCATCGAATGCTCCCAAATGATCTTGCCCGTCTTCCCGTCCAAACATTGGAACGTGCATCCAAGTCCCAGAACGAAAACACGGTCGGTTTCCGAGTCCGCGACCACACTCGCCCATCCAACGCGTTCCGAAGGAGCATCGGACAAATAGATGTTGTGCACGCTTTCCCAAATGAGTTCACCAGTATCTGCATTCAAACAGACGGTCTTCTCACCTTCCTTTTTGGTATCCGGTTCCGCGCGACAAACGATATAGACCCGACCGTTCATGACAACTGGTGTTGATCGGGTGGCGTATTCCTCTTTTCGCCAAAGAATGTTTTCCCCGTCCGCGGAAAAACTCGTCGGAAACTCGGTCTCAACACTTTGACCATTCTGCTGTGGCCCGCGCCAGTGCGACCAATCAGTGGACTTGCCCCCCTTTGACGCACCCTCCTGGGCTATTCCCGAGGGAACAATCGCCGAGGCCGACACGACAGCCATCGACCAAGCCAAACACAACGCAACAATCCGACGTACTCTGGTTTTCATTTTGCACGGCTGGTTTTGAAGGTAGGGAATCACCCTAAGTAGTCCAGACCCATCCCAGGCCTATCCCTGGCCTAGGTAGTCTGCCTAGGTGCTCGAAAAAGGCAAAGAAGGTCCGATCCGCTTCGTCGGCGGTGGCCCACCCCTGCCGCTCCTCGCATTGTAGCAGACCCCCAGCAGACCTAAAGTCCTTGCAAAAACTGCCGCCAAGTCCCCGTCAAACTCCCCGTTTACCCGACAAGTTTGCGTGAATCGTGGAACTGGCATTCCCCCCAGCCCCGTAGTTTTCGTACTTTCCCAAAGGCGATCCGCGCCACCGTATTCCCGTCCAGCAAGAACTCCCCAGGGGTTATGGCAAGAATCTTTTGTGTTGCAAATCAGAAAGGTGGAGTCGGCAAAACGACCACCGCCGTAAACTTGGCATGGACCTTCGCCATGGCCGGGCAACGGACGCTATTGGTCGACCTTGACCCTCAATGCAACGCCACCAGCGGCCTCGGCTTTTCTCCCGCAGCCCGCCATCCGCTGCTCATCGACGACCCACTCCGTGAAAGCATTCAGAAAACCGAGCAACCTAACCTCCAACTCCTGCCGGGCTGCAGAACATTCCAAGACGTCGATCAGCTCGAAAAAGGAATATCCTCCCGGCGCACCCTCCTCAAGCAACACCTCGACGCGGGAATGGGGAGCTTCGACGCTGTCTTCATCGACTGCCCTCCCTCTCTCGGCGAATTAACCCAAGCCGCCTTGGCATCAAGTACCGAGGTGCTCATGCCCATTCAATGCGAGTACTACGCCATGGAAGGGCTAACCCAAATGATTCATGTCATCCGCGACATCATGCACCATCAGCCCGGCAAACTCACCTTCGGTGGGATCCTGCTAACCATGGTGGACCCACGTTTTGAACTGACCGCCGA
>VGZN01000742.1 GCA_016872635.1 Planctomycetota bacterium
CGCGTTGTTGTCATCGTCGTAGAGGACTTGAACATTCAATCGCTTGCGGTTGAGTCCATCGGCGTAGTCGACGTCGATTACGACGGGGTACGTCGACGAGGCACTAGGTGTTCTCACATAGGTGCTGGCCAAATCACCGACGGTGAATCGATAACGATTGACCCCCGCATTGAGAGTTCCAGCGACACTGATCGCGCCCTTCGCGGTCAATTGCAAGGGGCCGAGGTCGGTGACGGTAGGAGTCGTTCCGGTTTCGACAACTCCATCGTACATGGCAGAGTTGGCCTCACCGGTGAGTGGCGAGTTGTTCGGCAATCCGTTGACTTGGATGCCGTTGGTCGCATAACGTATATCCGCAAATTGAACGGTGGAACCGGCGAACTCCTGCTCGTCTCGCATTCGAACTTGAACGGAGTACGAACCGCTTGTGATACCGGCAGCAGGATTTTCGATGTTGGTACTCTTGCTGCGAACTCGGAAGAAGTACGTGCTGGTCGCGCCAGTAACTCCCGGTAGAATCATTCGAAGACCGGCATCACCCGTATTGGTCGTCCCGTCTTCCTTGATCAATCCCGATTCATTCCGACGGGCGGTCGAGCGATTCTTCTGCACGATCGGATTCACTTGATCTGCATCGAGCGAAGGATCGCGATAGATCAATGCAGGATTGAGTTGCTCTGCCGTGCTGTCATCGCTTCGCGCGATGAGATCGCCATTGGCATTGAGAATTTCGAGGACGGTGTCTAGGGTTGATTCTGTCGAATCAACGTCGAACCATACCTCTGTACCCGCGGTGGCAACGAAACTGAACAGATCTTGATCGGCTGGTTCGCTGAGAACACCCTGAACTACAAATCCAAGGCGTAAGTTTTCGTCACTCGTCTGCGCATTGGCCGCCAAGGTTCCCATGAACTGGGCTGACAGTACCGAGTCGTTGAGTCCCGGAGCAATGACGTCTGCTTGTTCAAGTTCCAAAACGGTTTGGACATTTCGATCGTTGCTGAATGAATCAAACAGGAGGCTTCGCCAATCCCCGGCTCGAGGAACGCTCGCTATTCCGTCATTGTTCGTGTCGGTTTGAGGACGACCATCTGGTTGGGTACCAGCTCCAACGGAGTCATCTCGTAGACTGGTGAGAACGACCGGGAAACCGGGCATCCCCATCACGGTGACAGTACCACCGACGCGGTCGCTGATGCCGCCAAATCGGCCCGTGGCGGTAAAGCCCGTTCCGCGTTCTTGATCGAAATTTGAACCCTGGCCTTCCAACTTGATGACCAAAGACTCGTTGACAGAGCTTTGCAGACGCAAACCGCCTACGCTTTGTAGATTGCTAACAGTGATCGAATCGAAGAGGACGTGGACCATGTCGGTATCGTCCCAAACGCTCTCGGTGGTCAAGAGATTGCGTTGGAGATCTCGAACTGCGAGGGCATCTTCATTTCGGTTGTTCGTCGACGCATCACCGCGGATTTCAAGGCCGTTGATGCTGTTGTTGTACAGGCGATTGCCTCGGAACAGAGGACCACGATTAGCATCGAGGTTCTTGATGCGATCCACCTCGCCCGACTGACGGCCGATGTCACCTCGCAACTCGGCATCCATCGAGTTGGCATCGATCGTCAACGCGGTACCAACGTTGTTTTGGAAAGTGTTGTTGACGAAGATCGGTTGGGTGCCACGGATGAAAACGGTTGCTCCGCGGCTGTTGTTGTTGCCGAATGGATAGTTCTCATTCGCGGGCCGACCCAATCGGTCGATTGGACCTTGGCCGCCCATGCCGTTACCGTTGTTTTCAAAGACCGAGTTTGCAACACGTGCATCGGCTTGTTGAAGTTCCAGTGGGCTGAATGCCTTAAACGTACCTTCAAGCCGCGAGATACCACCAGCGTAAGCGACAACGGAGTTGTCGAGACTGATGTTCGATCCCGGCGAAGCATAGATGCCGCTCCAATCACGAGCTTTGGCGTCCTGCGATCCGCGGAGTCCATTGTTGTTGGTGTCAAATGTGCCGCCAGCACCGAAGCGATCGTCTTGCTTGCTGGTGAATACAATCCGATTTCCATCGGTTCCTTCAGCGAGCAACTGAGTGCTATGCCCGAGCTCAATGCGAGCGCCTTCGATCTTGATGATGCTACCTGGGTCGATGGCGAGCGATGCATCCAGTCGAGGACGGATATTGCCCGTAGATTCAACGCTGAGTGTTCCAGTAAGCGTTGTGGTGCCGTTGTCCAAGTACGAATTGATGGCAGGATCGCGGATTTCCGCGATCAGCGAGAAGGTCCCGGCGCCACCGGCAGCACTGCGGTAGATCCGACGACCGGTGTAGCCAGCTTGAACGGTTGGAAGATT
>VGZN01000743.1 GCA_016872635.1 Planctomycetota bacterium
CGAGAGGTTGCCGAACCTTGAGTTTCGACTCCATCCGAGCGGACCTTCCAAGCGATGCAATTTCGCGGAGCAGGGCCATCCGGGCGTTGAGGGTTGCATCCGTCTGAGCAAAATCACCCGTTGGAAAATCGCACAAGTGAACGCTTTCTCGAACTCCCTCCAAGGAACCTGTCATGTTTTGCCAAAGAGTCTCGGCCAAAAATGGAGTGAACGGGGCAATCAGCTTGGTGATGACCACCAAAGATTCGTACAAAGTCCAGTATGCATCGATCTTGTCCTGAGACGTTTTATCGGAGGCCCAGTACCGAGAACGACTTCGTCGAACATACCAATTGCTGAGGGCATCCACCAAGCTATGCAGTGATTGGCAAGCTCCGTAACTGTCGTAACGATCCATCCGTTCGACCACATCGCGACACGTGGCTGCGAGTTCGCTCATGATCCAACGATCCAACTCGCTCCGCTGAGCAATAGGCCGATACGTCTTGGAACGACTCAACTCCTCGGACCCTAGTTGGTCGAGCGGTCGGGAAATATCCGCGGGTCCTACAAAACCATCGATCTCCGCGTAGATCGTGAAGAAACTGAACACATTCCACAGACGCAGGATAAACTCGGGAATACTATCTCGGATAGCTCGTTCGGAATAAAGGATCGAGTTCCATGGGGCTTGATTGGCGAACAGATACCATCGCAGGGCATCGGCCCCGTAACGGTCAAAGATTTCCTGAGGGCTCCGATAGTTCCGGAGTTGCTTACTCATCTTACCCGTCTTTTGGACAAAGTCGCTGCCCAACGCAGCCCGCGCGTCTTCCTCGGTCAAGAACCGCTGCTTGCCATCCTTGCTTTCATACCATTCAGCCAGCATCAATCCGAGGACAATACAATTCTTGAACGGATGTGGGTAGCCGCTCCCCGGCGACGTCACGGCCGCCTGCCCCGGTTTATCGCCAAAGAGCATCGTGCTAATTGCCAATTGACTGTAGAACCAACCGCGAGTTTGATCGATCGCTTCGCTGATGAAATCGGCAGGAAACTGCGAGGCAAGGGATTCCTTGCCCGAATGCGGATACCCCCACTGCGCGAAGGGCATTGCACCGCTGTCATACCAGCAATCGATTACTTCTGGGACTCGGTGCATTCGAGCCCCATTGGCAAAGGGGGATTCATAGGTCACCGCATCGATATACGGTTTGTGCACCTTGAGATCTTCTGCGAGCTCTGGGTTTTTCACTTTGGCATTGAGCCATACGTCCAGCCCTTGAACTCCGGGCTTGCCGCACAACTCGTCGTAGCTCGCGATCGCTTCTTTCTTGCCAGTCGATTCACAGACCCACACAGGAAGTGGAGTCCCCCAATAGCGTTCACGAGAGAGAGCCCAGTCGACGTTTGACTCCAAAAAGTTACCGAATCGCCCGGAACCTATGTGCTCGGGCAACCAGCCGATCTGGCGATTGTTCTCAAGCATCGCGTCCCGGAATGCTGTCGTTCGGATAAACCAACTCTCGCGTGGATACTGGATCAGCGGATCGTCACTTGCTCGCCAACAGAACGGGTAATCGTGCACATACTGCTCTTGGTGCCAAAGCTTGCCAGTGTCTCGAAGAGCACGTGCGATTGGTTTGTCGGCATCCTTGACCCAAACTCCGCGGTAATCACGGGCTTCCTCGGTGAATTTTCCATCGGGCCCGACCGCACAAATCAGAGTGGGCGCATCGCCTTCCACAAACCGCTCTCGCTCAGCAACCAAAACGTCGTAATCCACCTCTCCAAAGGCAGGGGCTAGATGGACGATTCCAGTTCCCGAATCGATGGTCACAAAATCCGCGTGAACCACACGCCATTGCCGGATCGACTCTCCTCCCGACCTGAGACGACCGCGATGGTTTCCGAGAGATTGGTGGTAATAATCGAACGGGGGCTGGTATCGCAATCCGACCAACTCTGCTCCCTTTACGGTCGATACGACTTTCAGCTTGCGTTTGATTTTCTCCGCGAGCATTTCAACTAACGATGCAGCGACAACGAATCCATCACCGACAACCGTACCTTCTGCCGTTTCCTCTTGGCAAACCGCGTAATCGATATCTTGGTGCACGGCAGCAAATTGATTGGATGGCAACGTCCAAGGAGTTGTCGTCCAAACGATCAACGACGCACCGGATAGGGATGGATTTCCGGAAGCCAATTTTTCCGAAGCCAAGATTGGAAATCGGACGTAGACACTCGGATCCGCAACCTCGCGATACCCCTGTCCAACTTCGCCACTGCTCAGCGCGGTACCGCCCTGCGCCCACCACCAAACAATTTTGTGGCCCCGGTAAAGCAGGCCCCGGTCAATCAGATGA
>VGZN01000744.1 GCA_016872635.1 Planctomycetota bacterium
CTTCTTGTACATCAAGTGCCCCAATACGACTTGAATCGCGACTTGCACTCCGGGTTGCGTTCACCCCCTGCACGAAGCATTTCCGGGGAGCGATGCCTACGCGTCGAGTCACCGCACGCGGAGTCCTACACCACCACAAAACATGACTTTACGCACCTTGATCGTTACAACCCTGGCAGCGGGTTGCCTTTGGATAACCCTACCCTTTTCTAGCGAGACCGCTTGTGCAGACATCGTGGATTTTGAAGAGTTGAATGTCTATTCAGTTGGTTCGGGAGGCCTGTACTACAAGGGAGATAAGGGCAACGGAACATTCAACAACGATGGTTGGACAAGCAGGGGAGTTCATTTTTCAAACTACTATGCGAATGATCTTAAATGGGGGCCGTATTGGGGAGGCTCTGCATACTCGAAAGTAAACAACAGCACGACGGGTGGTTACGAAAATCAATTCGCTGCACGGCCCGGATTAGGTAGCAACGGATCGAGCCAGTATGCCATTTTTTCCAACGGCTATCGGGGTGAAGCGGTCATCACATTTGGTGCACAGGTGAATATCAAGTCATTCGATATCAGCAACACAAGCTATGCCTACTATTCGATGAAGAATGGAGACTCATGGGCGAAAAAATTCGGTGGTGATTCAGGTAACGATGCTGATTTTTTCAAACTGAGTATTCAAGGTTATCGAGCAAACGCATTGGTTGGAACCGTCGATTTCTACCTCGCGGATTATCGTTTTTCAGATACATCGCAGGACTACATCCTGGGCAACTGGCAAACAGTGGGTTTAAGTTCTTTAGGGGTAGTCGATTCGCTTCAGTTCTCCTTGGAATCCAGCGACAATGATCCTCTCTTCGGCATGAATACCCCCGCCTACTTTGCGATGGATGGATTGCAATTTAGTTCCGTCCCAGAACCCGGAGCGATCGCATTGCTCGTGTCGGTAGCGGCAGCGGGTGTGCTGCGAAAGCGATTCAAGAAAAGGTCGACCTTGGAGGTCGAAGAAGCATCGGCATCAATGGATGCTCAGCGAAAAGCATGATTCATCGACGTTCAATGCCATAAAAAGACCCAGCCCCCGGTCACAGGGACCGAAAGCTAGGTCTAAGTTTTTTAGAGAAACCAGTGAAGGTTATTTACCTTCGGAGCAGCAAGCACCCGTCTCGCACGAGGCAGCATCCTTCGATGCGCTATCGCAGCAACTGGTGGTCGGTGCACCATCTTTCTTGCAGCATGATTGGCCGGCGCAGCATTCGCACGCGCAAGCATCGCAACTGCAAGATTCCGTTTCGCAGCAGCAAGAGCCATCGGGACAGCACCCCTTGCAAACGCATTAGGAATCTTGGGCTGCTGCCGTGGAAGTCTTGGAATCTCGGAATGCATTAGCCCCCGCGATGGCGGCAATCACGGCGAGCAACAAGGCAAGAGTACCTGCGGTAAAGTAAGTTGTTTTCATCGTATTAAACCTTTTGGGAATCGATTGTTTGTCGTCAGTAAAAAGCTGTATTTTGGGTTCATTCAATTTGGCGAATCGGTATTTTTCGACCGATAACCGCACTCGAATAAAACCCAGCGTGAGCGGTTTCGAGAGTATCGCTGCCCACCATGCTAAAACCATACTATGCGTCCGTGCATTCTCGTGCGGCGCACATCGGAATCGTTGCAAAGGTAGATCAGCAATTCCATCGCTGTAAATGGGTGCGAATGGGTAGAGAGGCGAGCAATCCTGAGTCTTTGGCCCAATTTTGAAGGGCCGTTTCGTACGACGCTTTCGTATGGAATGTTGCAGGCGCGAGCCAAACCACCAATTCATCGAAATCGGCTTTGGTGGGACCTGTAAATCCGGATCGTTCGTTGGAAAGAATGATGGTGTGGAAGCAACCGCAGGGCGTCTTGGTGTCCACCGAGCAGCATAGCGGTTTGGTGACCGATGTCCGCGCGGTCAGTGGCTCCACCGAGCTCCGCTTGCTGTGTGGTTTCGCAGTTCGGTCTTGGGCTGTATCGCAACTGTTCGCCGTGCAGCATGACTTGAGGGGAACCCAACGTTGGTTCGAAGATGGATCGGCATGGGTGTTTGCTCCAAACCATTTGCCAACAAGAGATACGACGTGGCTTGCGGTGCAGCAGCACGAATTAGTGCCCCAAAGCAGGGCTAAGCTCATGGAAAGGGCAATTAATGGTCGAAACATCACACACCTCGTCAAGGAACTGTACGATCCTGCGAGTGCGGAGTCTCGGCTAATTTTTACCGTTTTTGAAGAAAAGGAATGTCGCTGGTGGGAGTCGAACCCACACGACCGTATCACCGGTCCTTGGATTTTAAGTCCAATGCGTCTG
>VGZN01000745.1 GCA_016872635.1 Planctomycetota bacterium
TGGAAAAAGTGTCTGGGATAGCACACTTCGAGGGTGCGGGCGGGCGATTTTATGGTGTGCTCCGCACATGCTCAGGTTCCTGTCTGTTGCAGGCACGATTGCAATGTTTTTGGTAGGAGGCGGGATCGTTACCCATCATGTAGATAGACTCCACCATCTCAGCGAATCGATCGTCGAGTGGAGTCACCGGATCCCGGTTCTTGGCGGGGTCTTACCTTATTTGGCTCCGTTTGCGTTTGATTTAATCTTCGGTGTGCTGGCGGGTGCGATCGTTGTTGGGATGGTTGAATTAGCCAAGTTGCCATTTTGTAGCAAGCAATCCTCAAAGGTTGGCGCCTAGATAGGCCGGTTGCGTAGCCTGTTGAGCTAGAATGATGTTGGTTCCGCCATCGGCAACTTTCAAGGTCCATCAAGGGGATATAGGACGATTCATGAGCGAATATGCACTAGAAATCGATGGTCTTTTCCATAAGTACGGTGAAACGAAAGTTCTCGACAATGTGAATCTGCGTATTCTTCCTGGGCAAATCGTGGCTATTGTGGGACCCAGTGGATGTGGCAAAAGCACTTTGCTTAAGGCGATCCTGGGGACGCATCCACCTTCTGAAGGAAAGATCCTCGCCGATGGTATCCCGGTGACTGGACCAACTCGAAACGTTGGTATCGTCTACCAGAATTACTCGCTGTACGATTTTTTAACCGCCGAGAAAAACGTAGCCTTTGGATTAAAGCTCGATGAAACGTCACTCTTCGGTAGGACGGTTCTCTTTCCCAAGTACCTGCAAAAGAAGCGTGAGCATCTTCAGAAGGCTAGAGATTTTCTCGATCAAGTCGGCCTTGAGCACGCATGTGGCAAGTACCCTGGTGAGATGTCGGGTGGGATGAAGCAACGCGTGGCGGTCGCTCAAGCGTTCATCATGAAGCCAAAGATTGTCTTGCTGGATGAACCGTTTGGTGCTCTCGACGAAGCGATGCGCGAGGAATTGCAAATCATGCTCTTGAAGTTCTATCAAGAGAACTTGATTGCAAAACGGGAAGGGCGACGCCCCAGTTACACAATCTTGATGGTGACTCACGAGTTGAATGAAGCAATCTATGTTGCGGATCGTGTGATCGGGATGAGCCGATTTCATACAGAAGGCGACCGAGGCGCAACGATTGTTTACGATCGGCCAAGCCCCGTCTTCCGTCCAGAAGATCCACGTGACTTTTCCAAATTCGTCGAGCAACGCGAGGAATTGAGGCGAGCGGTTTTCGATGAAGACTACATCAAGGACCGGAATAAATACGTGACATTCTGGAACGATCTCAGCAAGCTAGCTGAAGACCAATCAATGTGGAATGCAGGTACGGGGGCGGCAGCATCGGTGGGCCCGTCAACTTGATCGGCGTTGGTGCTAGCCCATCTGCGAACGATAAACGCGGTTCTATAGTTGTCACCTCCAGTTATAAAACAAAAAGACCCCCGAAAAAGTTTCCGGGGGGCATTCATGTCAGGTTCAGGGGCTTTGCCCTGCATCACTGTTCGGCTATTGCTCTCCGCGACGGATTCGCATCCCGTAGAACGAGTTCCACAAGAAGTATGTTGCAACAGCACAGAACAACACCGCCCACGCTGTGGTGACTTGGGATCCTTGGGTCGATTGAATACGAACCGCAAGTGCCACTGCGAGTAATCCGAAGAGGGTCGTAAACTTGATGACCGGATTGAGGGCCACGCTCGATGTGTCCTTGAACGGATCACCTACGGTATCGCCCACCACTGTCGCATCGTGGAGCGGGGTCCCTTTCATCTTCAATTCGACTTCGACAATCTTCTTAGCGTTGTCCCATGCTCCACCGGCGTTTGCCATGAAGATTGCTTGGTAGAGACCGAAGATTGCAATGGAGAACAAGTACCCGATAAAGAAGTACGGTTCGATGAACGCGAAACCGAGCGTCACGAAGAAGACCGACATAAAGATATTGAACATGCCGCGCTGTGCGTATCGCGTGCAGATTTCAACCACTTTCTTGCTGTCTTCGACGCTCGCTTTGGTCGTCCCATCAAGTTTAATGTTGTTCTTGATAAACTCGACAGCCCGATAGGCACCCGTCGTGACCGCTTGGGTGGATGCACCGGTAAACCAATAGATGATTGCTCCACCAGAAATCAGACCAAGAACGAAGGGAGCGTGGAGCAAGGACAGTTGCTCGATGTCTTTGGTCAAACCGTTGGTGAGCGACATGATGATCGAAAAGATCATCGTGGTAGCTCCAACAACCGCGGTACCGATGAGAACCGGCTTTGCGGTCGCTTTGAAGGTGTTCCCTGCACCGTCATTCTC
>VGZN01000746.1 GCA_016872635.1 Planctomycetota bacterium
CTTCGGCGATCGAACCTTACGGCGGAGCCAACACGGGCCTTGGCGGCGTGATCCGAGATCCCCTCGGCACGGGACTCGGTGCCAAGCCAATTTGCAGTTCCGATGTCTTCTGTTTCGCCTCTCCAAACTTCCCGCCGGATCAGTTGCCACCCGGGGTGTTGCATCCCCGTCGGGTCATGAATGGTGTGGTGGCGGGCGTGCGCGATTATGGAAATCGAATGGGGATCCCAACCGTCAACGGAGCGGTCTACTTCGACGATCGTTACCTTGGCAATCCACTTGTGTATTGCGGGAATGCAGGTTTATTGCCGGTGGACAAGGTCGACAAATCCCCGAAGGCCGGAGATTGGATAGTCGCTATCGGTGGTCGAACGGGGCGAGATGGAATCCACGGTGCTACGTTCAGCAGTGTCGAATTGACCCATGAGAGCGAAGCCATCTCGGGTGGATCCGTGCAAATCGGTAATGCCATCACCGAAAAAATGGTCTTGGAAGTAATTTTGCAAGCGCGAGATGAGGGGCTTTATCACGCAGTCACCGATTGCGGTGCAGGTGGTTTCAGCAGCGCCGTTGGAGAAATGGGAGAAACCATCGGGGCCGAGGTTTGGCTGGATCGCGCACCACTCAAGTATGACGGACTCAGCTACACGGAGATTTGGATCAGCGAAGCCCAAGAACGCATGGTCTTGGCTGTTCCCCCAGACAAACTAGATCGGCTTGCTCAGATATGCAAGAAGGAAGATGTCGAGTATGCGGTTATCGGGCGATTTGCTCCTACCGGAAAACTCCGATTGCTCTACAAAGATACCGAGGTGGGCTCGATCGATATGGAGTTTCTCCATGGGGGGCGACCACCTGTTATTCGCCAAGCAGTTTATCAATCCAAACAGGAAGAGTCGGCGACGCTCGGCGCACTGAGTAAATCTGAGGTCGAATCGACACTCAAGAAGATACTCTCGACTCCTACCGTAGCGAGCAAGCATTGGATTATTCGGCAGTATGATCACGAAGTCCAAGGTGGGAGTGTCGTGAAGCCGCTGGTGGGACCTGCATGCAACGGACCTAGTGATGCCGCCGTTGTCCGACCCAAGCTTACGTCGAATCGCGCCTTAGTGCTTTCTTGTGGAATGAATCCTCGCTTTGGCGATATCGATCCATACCACATGGCAACGAGCGCTATCGATGAGGCTGTTCGGAATGCGATTGCGGTGGGAGCCAGACCGGACCGAATTGCCATCCTCGATAACTTTTGTTGGGGGAATACCGATCGGCCAGAAACGCTCGGCACGCTTGTTCGCGCAGCGATCGCCTGCCACGATCTCGCATTGGCATGGAAGACACCGTTCATCAGTGGCAAAGATAGCCTCAACAACGAGTTCACATGGTTTAATGCCAAAGGTGAAAAACAATCCATCGCGATCCCATGCTCGCTATTGATCAGCGCCATGGGACAAATCGATGACGCCTCCAAAGCTATAACCATGGACTTCAAGCAGGATGGAAGCGAAATCTACCTTGTTGGAGCAACCCGCGCGGAACTAGGCGGTTCGCATGCGGCCATGGTTTTGAAAAAATCAGGTGGTCTCGTTCCAAAGGTCGATCCTGCCATTGCGATGGAAGCGTATCGCAAACTCCACGCGGCGATGGACAAAGGGTTGGTTGTATCCTGCCACGACCTCAGCGAAGGTGGGTTGGCCGTCGCTATTTCGGAAATGGCCTTTGCCGGGGAATTGGGTGCCGAACTCGACCTCACGCAAATGCGGAACTCTAGCTTCATCGATGCCTCGGATGCCCTCTTCTCAGAATCCAACAGTCGGCTTCTCGTCGAGGTTTCGCCAACACATGCCAAGGAATTTGAAAATGCGATGAACGGTGTGACGTGGTATCGCATCGGTTCGGTGACGAGAGGAGAGAGAATTACCATCCATTGTGATGATACCGAGATCGTTAACGTACCGTGGCGGGACCTGCGCGACGCTTGGCGTTCTCCGCTGGATTTCGAGTAGAAGCTCCGTAGCCCTGACCCACGTCAGCGCATTGTGCCCTTTTACGTCCGAGAACTCAGTGAGCCGCCGCGCGGATAGAAGGTAAATATTGGAAAGTGGAGAGTAGATACTGGTAACCTTCACATCTGACAAAAGATGCAAGTTTTGCCCAGCATTGTAGAGCAGTGGTCCCCAATTGCTCTCGCCCAGGAGCCAAGAGGGATGGAGACCATCGTCCACCACTTGGATCCAAGGCTTTCCGTTCGCATGAAATGGATCAGGAGCTAGCAAGTAAAAACCAGATGTGGAAAGCGAAGGAGGATTAGGACCGAACTCTTAG
>VGZN01000747.1 GCA_016872635.1 Planctomycetota bacterium
GAAAATCGCCGAGGATCGGGTCCGCATCCAATCGGAATCTTCGGAATGCCCACACCAGCGGGCTGTAGCATTCCCATTCCCCGAAGCATCGATAATCCAATCGGCTTCCAGAGGCTCTGTGGAACCGAATGCCGCTTCCGAACAACCGCCGGGACCAGACGATAAAGCTGCCTGAGAAAGCGCCTCGTGATTGGTCTGAACGGAAACTTGCCATCGCTTGCTCCCGGCATCCCATGTCGCTTTTTCAATCGAGGAATGCTCCATGAGCCTAGCTCCAGCATTCGAAACGCAGCGAGCGAGGAATGCATCGACATCCGCTCTGTACCATTGGGTATCGCTCCAAGCATCGGAAGCGCTCGCCGCCACCAGCATCGAGTGAGAGCGATCGTTGGTATCGGCATACGGCTGGTTGGGTAAGTGTCCGAAGTACGTAAAGCCACGTTTCAGCCCACAACGTATTTCCGGATAGACCGACTGCCAGCTTCCAAATGCAGCGAGCGGAGCGAGTTCAGGGAGGTTCCACCGTTGTGCGATGTAATCCAAGAGAAAATCGGCGGTGGGAGTGGATGATTCTCCAATAGCGAACCGCGGATGTCGACCTCGATCGATGACCACAACATCCCGTCCAGCTCGGCTGAGCACCCACGCCAAAATCGAACCTGCGAATCCAGATCCAACCACTAATGCATACACACGTCGAGCCATAACGATATGCCTCCAATTTCCGGAGTTCCTCTCAATCGTTTTACCTTAGTTGGAACAGGCGGCGAATGGCGCTGACCATGGACTCGCGTTGCTCTTCATGTGGTGCTTCACGGATCGACTGCAAGGGTGAATGAAGCAGTTTATTGATCACCCTTTCCATGGTCTGTGCAATCTCCTGTTGCATTTCAGGAGAAGCTTGCTGCATCGATTGTTTGCTGAGCAACCGTTGCATCTCAGTATCGCGAATCAAGTTCGCTTGATCTCTCAGTGCTCGGATCGTGTCCCCGGAGGAACGCAAACTCCAATCGAAAAGCAGACGTTGAACCTCTTCGTCGATAATTCGTTTGGCTTTAGGAAGCTGTTGCCGACGGAACATTTCATTTCGCTGGCAAACCGATTGCAAGTCGTCTACGGTGTAGAGATAGACACTAGGTAATCGAGCAATACTCGCCTCAAAGTCTCGAGGAACGGCCAAATCTAGAATGAGCAGATTCCCTTTCCTACGGTGGCTGAGCACATTTTTCATTTGCAGCTCGCTGACCACAGGTTCAGTGGCTCCTGTGGTACTTACCACCAAATCAGCTTCGACCAGCAAAGATTCGAGTCGCTCCCACGGTTGCGAACGTACAGAAAAACGGCTGGCGACCGCGGCCGCGCGTCCCATGGAACGATTGATCACGTCGATATTCGTAGCCCCCGCGTCGATCAAATACTGCAGGGTCTCGACCCCCATCTCGCCGCTCCCGATCACCACGATTCTCTTGTCTTCGAATCGCTCGAAAAACTCGGAGGCTATCTCACTCACAGCCACGCTCGGCACACTGATCCGTCGCCTATGAATTTCCGTCTCATTTGTGACGCGTTTGGCGACCATGTTCGCATGCTGAAAAAGCGCATGCATCGTCGGACCCGCAAACCCACCTTTGCGCGAACGCTCATACGCATCGCTGACTTGTGCGGCGATTTGCGACTCACCAACGACCAACGAATCAATGCTACTTACCACACTAAAAAGATGCTCAGCCGCTTGCCGGTCTTCGCGGGTTTGAAAGTGCGGCCGAAAGATTCGGGAGTCGATTTGGTGAAAATCGGCAACGTATTCGACCAATTCGTCGCATGGCGGCAGATTGGTGCCTTCCTCATGCCCAACGTACAACTCCACCCGGTTGCAAGTATTTAGGAGTACCGCTTCACAATCCGGGAATTTTTCGCGCAATCCCACCAAGGCGGGTTCGAGCTTCTCCGCTCCGAAAGCGATCTGCTCACGAATCTCCAATGGCGTACTGTGGTGACTGCACCCAATCATCCTCAATTTCATGCAAGCCCCCTTGGTGCGGTCCCCACTTGGAAACCAACCAACAAAGCGACTTCTTGCATCGGATACCAAGACTCGACTTGCTTCCCTTCGACTGGAGGTAATGCCGGGTGTTGCTCACCGGCCCCGTGAGGAGCCGTGACCACCATCGCAAGAACGATCACCACGATGATGAACGACAGGATACTCATCATCGCCGTCCATTCGCCTCGCCCGCGATTTGCAGAAACCCACTGGGCGATCGCAGCGATACAAAGCCAAACAAAAAGGCCACCGGTGAAAATTATCCCTCGGTCTGTCCATG
>VGZN01000748.1 GCA_016872635.1 Planctomycetota bacterium
TCAAATCATAAACGCAATGAAATATCTCATGTTCCAATGGGACTTCTTCCGGCTCACGGTCTGGAAAGACGCGTTTTAGCTCTCCATAAAAGTTGTCGTACTCTTCATCCCCCCAAAAATCGTCCACCATCAGGAATCCACCGTGCAAGCAGTAACGGCGCAATGCGGTCACTTCGTCCTCATGGAACATCAAGTCACCCGGTTCAATGATGTAGATAAAGGGATAATCGAAAAGCTTTGGATCACTCAGTTCCAAAACGATCGGCTCGGGATTCACCTTCAGGGTTGTTAATTGTTGCAATCGAAGCGAGAAGTTGAGCTCGCTATCACGGAAATCCGTTGCCCAGCCACCACTGCGCCGGTACCCATGAGAATCGTATTTAATCCGAACAAAAGTAAAGGTATCCTTTTGGAACTTCCGGTCGATCTCCCAACTTGGAACATCGCCACGTCCGACTCCTTGCCAATCGCTGCCTCGCGGACGACGGAATCCCGGTGGTTGGGCAACGGCTACATACGCGAACCATGCAGCACCGATGACGCCCAACAGCAGGCAGATTTTCTGCAATCCTCGATCTCGAGAAATCCAACTCCGCACAGTTCTCACCGCTCCCTTTTTCGTCGACTCCAGCGATCCGTTTCTAGGCACGCATCGGACACCGCAGTAAGGTTTTCTCGATGCGCGATCGTCGCGGGTGAAACGTATTCACGCAACTCCAGGATCGATACGCTACTCGCAACGCTACTTGCTCGCACCGATCGGCCATTCGCAGTCTCGCCTCCGTGATTGTCGGAGCCAAGATTGCCACTCGCAAGCAGCCATTCTGAGTTCCGCTCCATATTTATCAGATAAACTCCCTCATCGGCTCGCCACTGAGTACCTCAGACGGAACACTTCTCATTCCATTTCTGCCGATTCAGCGATTTTACACCAATGCGAAGGTCCCCCCCTTCCATCACAATCATTCGGTTATCTTATAATCTACCAAGGGATACTTTCGCTGACCCACGGTGCAAGCCCTATGCTTCCTATTTGACTATCAGGATTGTCGACCTGAATCGTGGATGAACGGATAGGCTCATTGGGTGACACGAAACGAGGAATGCTGGCACGAATGATTCGACGAACGATCTCACGAACATGGCGTCCCCAGTCGTTGGTAGCAATGTTGCTCACCCTCTGCTGCGCATGGAATATAGCACCCGCGTCTGGCTATCAAACCGATTCGGCAAACGCAACAACAAAGGCTGCCGAATCTGGAGAAGAACTAACGCCGGATTTTTTCGAGAACCGGATCCGCCCATTGCTGGTTGAAAAATGCTTTCCTTGCCACTCGATGGAAACGGAATCCAATGGTGGTTTGGAACTCGACTCTCGCAACAGTATCCTTGCAGGAGGCGATTCAGGACCAGCCGCACTCACGGAAACCCCCGAAGCAAGTCTTTTGATTCGGGCAATTGAATACCGTGACCCCGAACTGCAAATGCCTCCCGACGGCAAGCTCTCCGCTTCAGAAATCGAAGCCTTGAAACGCTGGATTGGAAACGGACTCCCCGCACCCGATTCTTTCTCAGCAGCTCCCAGTGAAAAAGGACCCAACCAAGCAAAGTCTTCCAATCAGCTCTCGGTGGAAGACGCTTTAGACCATTGGGCTTATCGGCCCATCGCTTCACCAACTCCACCTGTCGAAATCAGTTCCAAACTTTCTCCAAGCGACGGTCACCACACTGTTTTGCTAAACCACTCCACAACTTCCGATCTCATCGACACTTGGCTGCAACAAGCGCATACGGCACACGGACTCTCTCCGTCCACGGTGGTATCCGACCGAACTTGGTTTCGACGCGTTTGGGTCGACCTGAACGGTTTGAATCCAACCGCCGAGGATTATGCCCGATGGGGTTTATCGGAGGTCTCGGCCACCGATGCATCGAATCCGCCCATAACGAGCCCCCATCATCCCCTCAGCGCTGATCAACGAGAAGCAATCGTCGATGAGCTGCTCGCCTCGCCACGCTACGGGGAACGCTTTGCGCGCCGCTGGATGGATGTGGTTCGTTACGCAGAGTCGTTAACACTCCGTGGCTTCATTCTTCCCGATGCTTGGCGATTCCGAAATTATCTCATCGACTCCTTTAACGGAGATGTTCCCTTTGACCAACTGATTCGTGAACAGATCGCGGGTGATTTACTCCCTACCGATTCGATCGAACAATCACAGCGCCAGTGGATTGCAACCACCGGTCTAGCAATCGGCGACCATAATTACGAGGAACAAGACAAACAGCAGTTGGAAATGGATGCGATC
>VGZN01000749.1 GCA_016872635.1 Planctomycetota bacterium
ACCTGGCGGAAGGTCTGGAACAGCGATCCGACCTTCGCCTCCCACATTCTTTCTGGCCAAATTGGTTTCGACCGCCATGCGAGCACCCTTGGGGATGTTCACGACTTGCGAAACGTACCGTTCCAATTCGTTGACCGTGGTTCCAACTTCGGCTGCTGCCGGTACAACTTCGACCCGATACACGAAATGGTTTCCACCGCGGCCCAAATGGTCTGAAACGCAGACTGCATACTTTCCATCTTCAGGGACTTTGAAGCTCAGATAACTGTCCGGTCCACCTTGATCGTCATTCGAGGCCAACCCCCCCCCACCGACTTTAAAGATTTGGAGGACCGGGTCCACTTGCGATCGCAATGGGATCCGCGAATGGACATTGATATCGAGTTGTTGATCTTTTTTCGCTTCGAATACCCAATAGTCGCGGTCGGATTCCGTTTCGAGGACACCATTGAATGCAACGGGAACCGGATGGGCAGTTGGGATCGCGTTGTAATCCGAGTTGGGTTCGGTTTCGAGCACATTGGGGAGGTTGTTAACCCTCAGCATGCTTGGCGAAGGGGCGACCAGTGAGTCTTGCTGCGACCAAACTCCGGCTACTTTAGTCCTGGCGTCCGCCGGGATTTGGAAGGTTTCCGTCCAAGTGTTTCCTAGCAAATCGATGCAGGTTGCGGTCAAGGGCTGGCCCGGGGGACCTCCCGCCGGCAAGATCGCAACGGGCCGTGGGAAACCGCCGACATGCAATCGATACTTGGACCGGTCATTCCCACCGAAGCTGCTTTCGCGAACTTCGATGATGTATTTCCCTTTCGCAGGCGCAACCATCGAACAGAGGCAGTCCTGCTGCAGGAATACCGAATCGTCGTTAGCGGTGATTTCAAAGCGGTTCGCGTCATAAATCGCCACGTAAGGGTCGAAGAAATCGTTCAAGTACGAATGCCTCAGCCCTTCAAGCTCGACATTCAACTTCTGTCCCGCCTCCAATTCAACGGAGAAGTAATCGACATCTTCGTTGAGGACAACGCCGTCCACGGTGCAGTTGTAAGCGATCGGCTGAGCCTTAGAAAACTCGCTGTTGGGCTCCACTTCGGCGACAGTGGGAAGGGCCGACACGCTGAACAACCGCATGTTGCTCGTACCGGTGGCGGTTACGACTCGAAAAGCATGCAACTGCGTCATTGCATCGGGTGCAGCGGTGATCGTCACCTTGATGTTGTTGTCGTCGACCTTGGTAATGTTGCTAGCGGATAATCCTGGCGAGTAGAAAAGAAGCTCCCTGGCATCCCCTAACTGTGAACCGGAGATCTGCACCTCCACGGACTGTCCTCGCTGGACACCAACCACCGACAGCGCATTGGCTGCGGGCTGCGATCCCAAGCAAATAGACCCTATGGACGAACCCAACGTCAACAAGCCAACAATACCACACAAAGCCAATCGACTGTGAGCCCCTAAACACGTACGACAAACCGCCGACATCATCACCATCATCATGGAATCGACCTCTTAGGAACGGAACGATCGCGCGGCTTCCCGCGACTATGCGAGGATTTCGTTGATCAAGCGGCCGCCATCGCAAATTTCGATAGGACGATCGCCAGGAGCCATCAATTCTTTGTCGGCGACAATGCCGAGCAAGTGGTACATGGTGGTTGCCAAATCTTCCGGAGAAACGGGATCGAATTCCGGCTCTGTCGCTGTAGCGTCCGATGCACCGTGAATCATTCCACCCTTCACGCCGCCGCCCGCGAGCATGACCGAGAAGACCTTAGGCCAGTGGTCGCGGCCCGCATCGTTGTTGATCTTTGGAGTGCGCCCGAACTCGCTGCTCACCATCACCAACGTTTTGTTGAGCAAACCTCGAGATTCCAAATCCTCGATGAGGGTTGCGAGTGCTTGGTCGAGCGGTGGCATGTCGCGACGCATTCCACCGGCGATCTGGTTGTGCATATCCCAACCGCCATAAGTCACGGTTACCATACGCGCTCCGGCTTCGACGAGGCGTCGTGCCATCAACAGCCGCTGGCCAGCAGCGTTGCGTCCGTACTTGTCACGCAGCCCCTTGTCCTCCACTTCGATGTTGAATGCTTCACGAGCTGAATCGCTGCTGATCAGCGAATAGGCTCGCTCATAAAACGTGTCCATCGCCGCAGTGTTATCCGATCGCTGTTTGGTTTCGAAATACTCGTTGACCGCTTCCAATGCGGATCGGCGGCGGCCGAATCGAGCCATGTCGACGTCCCCCTGGAGGTTCAAGTCCTGCACTCGAAAACCGTTGTTCGCGGGATCCGCCCCGAGGCTAAAAGG